>CAZEBZ010000020.1:22139-29411 GCA_964510775.1 uncultured Thermodesulfobacteriota bacterium | reverse complement strand
TCTTGTCATACTGCCAACGGTTTCTATAAAACTCTTCCCACCCTCTTTTGGCGGGATTTACCTCGTCTTGTATCCAACGTGTTGCCATTACCTACCTCCTTTTCCGCCATAATTTCTCCAAATGGCATCATGGGCAGTGCCTCTGCACCTGTTTCTGTACCTTCCGCTCCAGATTATATTAAAGACGATAAGAATTCCGATAAAGCCGCCAAGACCTATTATGGTAAAGATACCGGTAGGGGCCGCTTTTACCGAGCTCTGACTCTGACGCTCGAAAAAGGCCCTTATGTTAGCGACTTCCTCGTCCGTAACAGGCCTGTCACGAAAAATAGGGCCCATTGTCGGTGATCCGGCGTTATTTATCCACGCCGCGTTAATAAAGGGGTTTTTGGATGGATCGGCATACGCCTTTGTAAGATCCGGACCAAGGGAACCTCCGCCAAGAGCTCCGAAACTCACATTGTGGCAGGATATACACGGAGGGCCACCATTTTCAAACCTCTTCTGCCCGGTGTAGTACTTGAGCCCTGTGGCGTAATCGCCGGACTCATCGGCCTGAACAGAACCTGCTGGCAGCATACCGGCAACTAATACTGCTGCCAGTGCTATCAAAAAGGTCTTACCCAGGAACCTTCTGCATCTCTCAAAAACCATCCTTGCACCTCCTTCTTTTTTTACACCTTTATTACAACTATCATCGTCCTTTACCGGTCTTCGCCAAAAGCTGCCCTCATCGCAGTCAATTCACCTCAAGCGCAACTACTCTTATAAAAACAAGTAGTTATCTCACTGGTTATCTCATGCACAGAGGACAGGTGTTAAAAAACTACTGCCGCCTCAAGATCATCCCTTGCAAGACTGAATGCCTTCCTCGGACGTTCAAGTCCGGACATATTCAGCCATTCAACTCTCTTCTTAGTACTGGGACACGAGGGTTTATCCGCAATGCACTTATCTTCAAGTTCAATATGAAAAGTTTTTTTGAAATATTCGAGGCTAAGAATGCCTCTGTAAATGGAAGGAGCAACAGGTTGGCAACGATTGGGGAAAGAAGATAACACCCTTACTATAAGGGGTCTTACCATGTTAAGCCTTTTGCCGCGTCTTGGAATGGAAACCGCCGCGATGACGTTCATGGGTTTAAGGATAATTACAGACACCCTCTCACGTCCCCTTGCTTTCATCCGGCGTATAGGCGCGCAGATGAAACGCAGACGATAGAGTTGTCCGATTTTTTTTACGACCCTTACTCTCAGCAAGTCCAAGGTCCTCTTATAATGTTGTATATAAGTAGATAAACCGCCTGAAGAGACTCAAAAGGCCCGCCCTGCCCTCAGACGAAAATTTGTTAGTGTCCTGGAATTATTTGGAAGTCCGCCGTAAAATAACAGATACGAGAGACTCTGTCCAGTATTTTTTTGCTATGTAGAAAAAAAACAGCGATGTCTAACAGTCCTTAATAGCTTGCTTATATTCTCTTGTTTGGTATGGAAGGATTATAGTATAAAGACGAAATCCTGTCTACATAAAAATCGACTTTGCCTCATTTTTTCTCTCGCTTATCTGAAAACCTGCATAGAGGGGCACGCAACCCCTTGAGAATCTTAAAGTTTTATTCAGAAGAACTCATCTGACAAGTCATTGCAGGCCTCGACCACGCTTTTTTTCATTGACAATCCTCGTCACTTCCTCGGCCATGACCTCTATAATATCCTCTTCCGCTACCTTTCTAAGTACCTTGCCGCCAACATATATGAGCCCTACTCCATCACCACCGGCCACCCCCACATCAGACTCAACGGCCTCACCGGGCCCGTTTACCACGCAGCCCATTACGGCTACGGTAAGGGGCTCCTCTACATGAGCAAGACGGGTCTCAAGCCTTGTAGCGATACCTGCGCAGTCAAACTTCACACGTCCGCATGTAGGGCACGATACAATATTCACCCCTCTCTTTCTGAGTTCAAGGGCCTTAAGAATCTCCCAGCCCACCTTTACCTCATCAAGAGGATCGCCTGTAATAGAGACTCGCAGAGTGTCACCAATGCCCTCGGAGAGCAGCGCGCCGAGCCCTACTGCTGATTTTACTGAACCTGCGAAGAGGGTGCCCGCCTCTGTAACGCCTATATGAAGGGGGTAGTCCACTTTTTCAGAGAGCAGCCTGTATGACTCTACTGTAAGGGGTACGCTTGAGGCCTTAATGGATATTTTTATTTCCCCAAAGTTCATATCCTCAAGTATAGACACATGACGTAGAGCGCTCTCCACAAGCCCCGCAGCCGTTGGCCCTCCGTCACGCTCAAGGATGTCTTTTTCCAGCGAGCCTGCGTTAACGCCTATCCTTATAGGCAGACCCTCGCCCTTACAGGCCGATACTACCTGCCCTATCCTCTCACGGGAGCCGATATTGCCGGGGTTAAGACGCAGAGCGTCTACTCCCTGCTCCAGGGCCTTCAGAGCGAGCCTGTAATCAAAGTGAATATCCGCTATAAGAGGAATGTCTATGGCTTTTTTAATCTTACCAAGGGCCTCAGCTGCCGCCATGTCAGGCACGGCTACTCTGATAATCTCGCAGCCCGCGCTGCTAAGGGCCTTTATCTGAGCCGTTGTAGCCGCAACGTCGTCAGTTCGCGTATTAGTCATGGATTGAACAGAGACAGCTGCTCCGCCGCCTACGGCCACATTGCCCACATGAATTTTTCTCGTTTTTTTCCTCACAAGAAGACCCTTCTGTGTATGGAATGACCCACTGATTAAAGTAATTACCGTGGGGAATATTTTTTGTCTTAAATTAACCCTCATACTTTAACAGAAAAGAGGGTGCAAAAAAATATAAAATAACCACTACTAACTTAGGCACGAAACAGAGTCCCCCAAGGCCGCGCTTGAAACACTCGGAGAGTAAAACTCGTCTTGCCGATACTGACTCACCTTGTTATACTGAAAAAATAATACAGCGAATACTTTAAACTCTACGTAAGAGAGGGCTAAAAACATGAAAGGAATAAAATTATCTCTCATTGCGATTATGTTCTTCTCAACACTGCTTATCACAGACTCCGCCGAGGCGGCACGCTTAAAGATAGGTCTTCTTGTATTTCCCGGTTTCTTAACAAGTGATGTTACGGCCCCCCTTGAGGTCTTTGGCGCGGCGACAAAAAAGAGCTGGTTCTCATCATACGAGGTTGTAGTAATTTCCGCCGGAAAAAATAAAGAAGTTATCTCCGAAGAGGGGCTGAGGATAATCGCAGACAAGACCATCTATGACGACTTGAGACTTGATGTACTCATTGTGCCAAGCGCCTATGAGATGAAGCCCTTTATAAAAGATAAAAAACTTATAGCTTTTATAAAGAAACAGAGTGAGAGCGCCTCGTGGATGGCAAGCAACTGCTCGGGGGCTTTTCTCCTTGGAGAGGCCGGTGTGCTTAAGGGCAAAAAGGCCACGACATGGGCCGGCGGTGAGGCGGGACTTAGGAAGGCATACCCAAAAATAAGAGTGCAATTTAACACTAATGTAGTTGTTGACGAAAAAGTTATCACCTCTAACGGAGGGCCAGTCAGCTACGAGGCCGCATTTATACTGCTTGAAAAACTAAGCTCTAAAGAGTACGCAAAAAAAATCTCCGAGTTAATTCAATTTAACCGCTTGAAGTTAGACTTCAAATAACTGCAGTATTTACTTCTCAAAAAAAAACACCTATGGCAGAGCCGTTAAAAGACCTCTACAACAAAAAACTCATAGAGACACTTGCAGATGAGATTAAAAAAAACTACGGCGGCTTTAAGGTCGAGGGGTTTGCCAGAGCCGTCTTCTCGAAGGACTGGAAAGATAAAGAACTCAAAGAAAGGATGCGCTTTATCGCAGAGACCTTGGCAGTCTTTTTGCCAAAAAACTACGAGAGAGCGCTGAAGATTTTAATGCCGGCCTCTACCTCTTTTAAGGGCTTTGAGTATATGTTCTTCCCAGATTTTGTGGAGTTATACGGCCTTGGTAACTTCGAGTTATCCATGAAAGCCCTTGAACACTTCACAGAATTTTCAAGCTCTGAGTTCGCTGTAAGGCCTTTTATAAAAGAGTACCCAGACAAGACCATGACGCAGATGGGGAAGTGGGCTGACTCAGAGAACGAACACATTCGCAGACTCGCCTCTGAGGGCTGCAGGCCGCGGCTGCCCTGGGCAATGGCACTGCCGGAGTTTAAGAAAGACCCAAAGCAATGTCTTAAAATAATCAGAAAATTATTAAGCGACGAGAGTGAGTATGTAAGAAGAAGCGCTGCGAACAATCTTAATGACATATCAAAAGACAGACCAGATGAGGTTATAAAATTTACAAAAAAATATATCGGCAACAGTAAAAACACAGACCGCCTCCTAAAGCACGGCTGCCGCACGCTTCTAAAAGCAGGCAACACAGAAGTACTGGCCATATTTGGTTTTTCCGAGGCGAATCATGTACAGATAAAAAGTTTTGAAGCCGAGACAAAAACAGCTATAGGTCAGCACTTGAACTTTTCTTTTTCCATAAGAACAGCAAAAAAAACACTTGGCAGGCTGCGCCTTGAGTACGCAGTTGATTACAAAAAAAAGAACGGGAAACAACTGAGAAAAATATTTAAAATATCTGAGGGCGACTTCTCCTGCAGAGAAAAAATAATAACCAAAAGTCATTCTTTCAAGGACGTCTCAACTCGAAAGCATTACGGCGGAGTTCATGGCCTCGCGATTATCATAAATGGAAGAGAGGCCGCTCGCCACGATTTTCTCTTAACAGAAAAAGACTAACTCATGATTAAAAAAAACCTGCAAATCAGCGGCGTGGATTTTAACGGACTAATCGTTACACCATCAGAGTGCAGCCCCGCTCCTGCTATTGCCTTCAGGGCTCTCTCAGATATGGAGCGACCCTTTATCCTCGGCGGAGCGCCCTGCCCTGGATTTCGCTACAGCGTAGTCGGCGCAGCGCCCTTTATGTCTCTAACTGCCAGAGGACAGAGTAATAATATCGAGGTGAAAAACGCCCCTGAAAACATTCGTAAACTACTGCGTAATCAACAAGACTCCTCCCTCTTTACAACCCTCTCTGCCATAATGCAGGCCTTGAAGAAAGAGCAGCGGGCCGAAAAAAAAAGTCCCTTTCCCTTTAACGGCGGGGCTGTTGGTTTTTTCTCATACGACCTTGGCAATGAGCTCTTCAAACTACAACCAGCTGATACAAATAAACATAAAAAAAATCTCGGTCTGCCTCTGACCTCCATAGGTTTTTACGATAATATCTACGTCTATGACCACGACGACGACAAGGGATATATTGTCTCATGCTCGCCTGAGACTGAATACGCTGAAAAATTTTTTAAGCAAATTGAAGGCGCTTCTGCATACAAATTACAAAGCAAACCTTTAAGTGAGAGTAAGGGCTTTGCACTAACGTCTAACACGACAAAAGCAGAGTACATGGAGGCTGTGACAAGAGCGAAGGAATATATATCAAGTGGTGACATCTACCAGATAAACCTCTCACAACGTCTCAGCACGCCCTTTACCGGTGAGACCTTCGCTCTTTACGAGGCGCTTATTAAAGATAATCCAACGCCCTTCTCTTCTTTCTTCGACTGCGGAGAATTTCAGCTAATTTCAAACAGCCCGGAGAGACTCTTAAGGATAAATGGAGAGATGATAGAGACGTGCCCCATTAAGGGCACAAGACCTCGCGGCAAGACCCCTGCTGATGACGAAAAGAAACGCCGCGAGCTTGCGCAAAACACAAAAGAGCGCGCCGAGCATGTTATGATAGTCGACCTTGAACGAAACGACCTTGGCAGAATCGCCCTGCCTGGCTCTGTCTACGTTGATAAATTTGAGGAGATAAAGACCTTTAGCAAACTTCATCACATGGTATCCGTTGTAAGAGGCACAGCCCCCGCAAAAAGCGATCCTTTTAACATATTAAAAAACATCTTTCCCGGAGGCTCCATAACAGGGGCTCCAAAAATCCGCGCCATGGAGATAATCGAGGAGCTTGAGAGTGTGCCGCGAGAGCTTTACACCGGGGGCGCAGGTTTTATCGACTACTGCGGAGACATGGATCTATCAATATTAATAAGAACTGCCGTAGTAAGAGACAATCAACTGCACCTCCATGTTGGCGGCGGCATAGTAGCGGACTCAGACCCCGAGGCCGAGTACGACGAGAGTATTTTAAAGGCTATGGATTTTTTATCAATCCTTAAAAAAAAACCTGATAGTTTACTAAAATAAGAAGAGGCTTTATATGAGAGACTACGTCTATATTAACGGAGAGATTCTTCCAGAAGAAGAGGCTCGTATATCTCCCGCTGATAGAGGTTTTTTACTGGGCGACGGTCTATTTGAGACCATACTTGCCCGCAAGAGCAGACCTCTCTTTCTTAAGGAACACCTCATGAGGTTGAGGTGGGGGCTAAAAAACCTCGCTTTTGAGGCGCCACCCCTGGCGAGTCTTTTTTCAGATATCAAGAAGGGCCTTATATCAAGGCTCATCAAAAAGAACCGTCTCGAAGATAAAGATACGAGGATACGCATAACCATCTCAAGAGGCCCGGGCAGCGGCGGGCTTTCGCCCTCACCTCCATGCAGGCCCACTGTGATAATTTCCGCAGCCCCCGTTGACCATGAAAAAATAGGGCGAAAGGTTACAGAGGGCATCTCGGCGATTACACTTAAAGGCCTTCGCCCGGCCTTACCTGCGATAAAGACCCTTAACTTCATGGCAAATATTTTAGGCGCCTCGGTGGCAAAAAAAGCCGGAGCTGAAGAGGGTTTTTTTACGGCCCCTGACAACAACACAATACTTGAGGGAACTTCGTCAAATGTTTTTATAGTCACAAGCACCGGACTTAAAACTACTCCTCAGGCCTTAAAGATTGGTGAAGACGGAGTACTTCCCGGAGTAGTACGAAAGGTTGTATTAGAACTTGCGTTAGAGAAAAAAATACCAGCACAAAAAACCTGGTTCACGACAACAGACCTTATGGCCGCAAAAGAGGTCTTTATCACAAACTCCATCAGCGGAGTTGTACCTGTAATAAGAGTAGACTCTAAGGCTATAGGAGACGGAAGTGTTGGAAGCCTTACGAGAGAGATGCAAAAAGGCTACGAGAAAAAAATATCCGCTTTTTTATAAGAAGAAAAGCCCTTACTTTCCTTTAGAAACTTACTTTCTTTTAGAAAAAAGAAAGTAAGACAAAGAAAACCAAAGGGAGCACATGAAAGAGTAGACGAAAACAACCT
>CAZEBZ010000020.1:17816-22039 GCA_964510775.1 uncultured Thermodesulfobacteriota bacterium | reverse complement strand
GTAACCCCTCACAGCACTATGCCCTTACAGAAAAAAGTAAGACAATGAAAACCGAAGGGAGTACATGAAAGAGTGAGACGAAAACAACCTGTAACCCCTCACAGCACTATGCCCTTACAGAAAAAGGTAAGACAATGAAAACCGAAGGGAGCACATGAAAAAGTGAGACGAAAACAACCTGTAACCCCTCACAGCACTATGCCCTTACAGAAAAAAGTAAGACAATGAAAACCGATGTGATAACATGAAAGAATGGCGCAAAAAAACTAAAACCCCTCGCTGCCGCCTACGATTACAACAAAGAAAGTAGGACTAAGAAAAACAGTATGACAACATGAAGCAGCAAAGCAAAAAAACTAAAACCCCTCGCTGCCGCCTACAAAAAATCAATCCTTCTTCTTTTTAAGCACCCTCAAGAAGAGTTCCTGCAACTGGCTCTCATCAACACCAGAGGGCGCCTCTGTCATAAGGCAGACGGCCTTCTGCGTCTTTGGAAAAGCGATGACGTCGCGTATTGATTCCGCTCCAGTCATAATAGCAAGTATCCTGTCAAGACCAAAGGCTATGCCTCCGTGAGGCGGAGTGCCGTATTTCAGGGCCTCAAGAAGGAAACCAAAACGCTCACCAGCTTCTTCCTCACTAATACCGAGAATCGAGAAAATCTTTGACTGCACATTAGAGTCGTGAATCCTGATGCTTCCGCCGCCAATCTCCACGCCGTTAAGAACAAGGTCGTAGGCCTTGGAGCGCACCCTCACTGGCTCGGTCTCAAGAAGTTCAATGTCCTCGTCCATAGGCGAAGTAAAGGGGTGATGAACGGCAACGTGCCTCTTCGCCGTCTCGTCGTAACCAAACATTGGAAACTCCGTTACCCAGACAAAGTTAAAGATACCCTCGGGAATAAGACCGAGTTTTTTTCCAAGAAATAACCTCAGCCTTCCAAGGGATGTACTGGCTATGGCAAGAGAGTCGGCTACGAATAAGAGCAAGTCGCCCTCAAGAGCCCCTGCAGCCTCGGCGATAGAATTTTGTATCTCCTCAGAGAGAAATTTTGCAATAGGGGACTGCCAGCCATCGCTGTTAAACTTTACCCAGGCAAGGCCCTTTGCGCCGTAAGTAGCGGCAACACCTGTAAGGTCTTCAATATCTTTTCTTGAAAGCGCAGCGCCGCCCTTTACACATATGGCCTTTACTACCCCGCCTCCGGCAACGACTGAGGCAAATACCTTAAAGTCCGACTCGGCCACAATCGGGCCTACGTCTATAAGCTCCATTCCAAAACGTGTATCAGGGGCGTCAAGACCAAAGCGTGCCATGGCCTCATCATAAGTAAGCCGAGCAAATGGCGGGGTTGCCGCAATCCCCGCCTCTTTAAACAACTCCGCCACAAGAGACTCCATAACGGCCATTACGTCATCGCTCTCAACAAAGCTCATCTCGGCGTCTATCTGCGTAAACTCAGGCTGACGGTCGGCGCGAAGGTCTTCATCACGAAAGCATTTTACAACCTGAAAATACCTCTCAAGCCCGGCTATCATAAGTATCTGCTTAAAGAGCTGAGGACTCTGAGGCAGGGCGTAAAACTGCCCGCTGTTAGGCCGGCTCGGCACAAGAAAATCCCTGGCGCCCTCAGGCGTGCTCCTTGTAAGCACAGGAGTCTCAACCTCGATAAAATTTTCCTTAGATAAAAAATTCCTCGCGGCCTGAGCGACCTTATGGCGAAGGATTAAATTACTGCGAAGCGACGGTCTCCTTAAATCGAGATACCTGTATTTCAGCCTAAGCTCCTCGCTCACATCAGTCTCATCCTCAACGACAAAGGGCAGCGGCGCGCAGCTGTTAAGCACCGTAAGGTTCTCTGCCACGACCTCTATCTCGCCTGTTTTCAGGCCCGGGTTCTCCGTACCCTCGGGCCGGGGCCCAACTATTCCTGTAACAGATATGACATACTCGCTTCTAAGGTCGTGGGCGCGTCTTAAGACATCTGAGCCTGACTCAGGGTTAAAGACTACCTGAACAAGGCCTTTAGCGTCTCTTAAGTCCACGAAGATAAGCCCTCCGTGGTCTCTTCGGCGTTGAACCCAGCCGGCAACAGTGACGCTCTTACCTACAGATTCCTTTAATATCTCAGTGGAGAAGCAAGTCCTCTTCCATGATGACGTTTTTTCGATCAACAGAGACCCTCCGAAAATGAAAAATACTACTGGTTAAAGAGAATAACTCTATAAAAACAGAGTAATAATGGATTTGGTTTTATACCATAGCCGCCGCGGCTTTTCAAAACAAAAGTTTTGTTAAAAAATACTAATTTTTGCTTGACTCTTTTCATTCTCATATATATAGTAGCTCTATTATAATCCCAACTCAAAAGCTTTATATCACTACTACGAAGGAGGCCAACTGATGAAGAAGAAGATCTTCGTGATTCTTCTTATGACTTGTCTGGGCATATCCGCAAGCGTCCTATCAACACGGACTGTTAACGCGGAATGGGGGGATATAGTCCTCAACAGCAAGTCGAAGAGCATGCACAAGGCAGGGGTAAAACCCGTGGTATTTCCCCACTGGTTTCACAGGATTAGATTTAAATGCAAGGTTTGTCACGAGGATATTTTTATCATCAAAAAAGGCGCCAACGACATTAACATGACCAAGATAATGAGCGGTGAGTACTGCGGCAAATGCCACAACGGACTTGTTGCCTGGGCCCCGCTGTACTGTGAGAGATGTCACTCATACACAGGCAGCAAGCCTAACGCACCGACAAACGAGAATTAATAGGAGGAACAAATGAAGATGTCTTCAATGAACAACAGATTGATCATCCTCTGCTCTCTCCTTGCGATTTTCGCATTTGCCTTCGGCGGCATTTCTACAAAGGCCGAGGCCGCTTCCAAGCAAAGCAGGAAGAGAGTTAAGAAGGTTAAGAAAATCAACCCCGATGACCCGACAAGCGTCATATATCTTGGTACTCACGGGCAGCTCGCAGGCAAGGGCGACGCAGATAAGCCCGCGGGCATTGGTTACCAGAAGGGCCGCGCCTGGCATCCTCAGGCACTTGAGGCCTCAGGACTCCCCAAGGATAAATTCGGCCTTATTGACTGGGCCAAGATAGTACGCGAGGGTCTAATTAAACCCAAACACACCCTTAACAAAGGCGAAGACGAGTTCCCGCCGCTGCAGATGGACGTAATCATCAAGGCCAAGGGCGACTACGTAAATGACGTACGTTACCCTCATGAGATACACACCTGGTGGCTTAAATGCGAGGTATGTCACCCGAAAATATTCATACCCGCCGCCGGACAGAACAACATGAGTATGGTTGGAATCGTTAAGGGCAAATGGTGCGGCAGGTGTCACAACAAGGTGGCCTTCCCGCTGGCCAACTGCACAAGATGCCACACTGTGCCTAAGAAAAAGGCCTCCAAATAAAGAGGTGCTACATTAATGTTCAATAAGACTCTTCTTGCTTCGGCCATCTGTATATTATCTATCATTGTCATGCCCGCCCTCTCTTTTGGCGGGCCCGGCAATAAGATGATACTGGACAGCCAGAGAGCAAGCAAAGCAAAGGTTAAAGGTATCGGAGCAGTTGTCTTCACCCACGGCTCTCACGCAAAACGGGCTAAATGCAGTGTCTGTCACCCAAAAATTTTCAAGGAAAAAATAGGTGCCAGCGGCATTAACATGAAGGGTAATATGGAAGGCAAATTCTGCGGCTCCATGAACTGCCATAACAGTAAAAAAGCCTTTGCCTTATATGAGTGCCAGAAGTGCCACAGTAAAAAATAAACCGCTGCAAGCGGACTTACAGAAGCACAAAAAAAAACGGCCTTTAAGGCCGTTTTTTTTGTTGCTGTAATTATATTTTATTGTTCTACATACTCTCTATTTAAACAGTAAAACCCCTCAGGATATAAGAGCAGCTTCCTACCCTACACGCACCTTTGCTTTTCTTTGCTTACTTTCTTATTTCCAAAAGTTTTTTAAGGGCGGCAAATTAGAGTAACATGCCGCCACATAACCCCTATATAGAATTACAGTTTCGCCGCTGCCTTTGCTTTTCTTTGCTTACTCTCTTTTTCCCAAGAGATCTTTTGAAGTTGGTATATTATAGTGTCATACCGCTACATAACCATACACCCATTAATGCTCTATACGGGCCATTGGTTTTCTTTGCTTACTCTCTTTTTTCCAAAAGATCTTTTAAAGTTGGCAGG
>CAZEBZ010000020.1:0-17716 GCA_964510775.1 uncultured Thermodesulfobacteriota bacterium | reverse complement strand
TTATAGTATTATGCCGCTACATAGCTACTACATAGGACTATAGTTTTATCACTGCTATTGGTTTTCTTTGCTTACTTTCTTATTTCCAAAAGATCTTTTAAAGTTGGCAGGTTATAGTATTATGCCGCTACATAGCTACTACATAGGACTATAGTTTTATCACTGCCATTGGTTTTCTTTGCTTACTTTCTTTTTTCCAAAAGAAAGTAAGAGTATCGTGCGGCGCCGAAGAGCCCCGCCTTATCATTTTTTATTAGATATACAGGCATATCAGAGAGCAGCTCTCTAAAGCGACCTTTTTTCACAAAAGACTCCATAAAGACCTTCTCCTCACCCTGTGAAAAAATCTTAGGCGCTATACCTCCGCCGATATAGAGGCCTCCCGTTGACATACTCTTCAGTGCGAGATTGCCGGCCTCGGCACCGTAAATGGATACAAATATTTCAAGTGCCTCAACAGCAGGGGCATTGGAATTTTCACGAGCTTTATTGAAGACAACCTCGCCGCCTCCGTGGTTATCGAATATTTTTTTTTCTTCCTCAGAGAGGGACTTACCCTGCTTTTCCAACAAGTATGTGTATATATTTCCAAGACCGTCACCGGAGAGCACTCGCTCGTAGCTTACATGGCCAAATCGTCTCATGAGGTAGCTAAGCAGCTCTATCTCAAGCTCTGTTCGCGGGGCAAAGTCCGTATGCCCCCCCTCTGAGGCCGAGGGCCTTCTCATCCCGTCAACATGGAAGAGTATGGTCTCGCCAAGGCCCGTTCCAGCGGCTATAAGGGCGGCGTTGCCCTCCCTTTTTACGCCTGCGTTAATAATCCTGATATCTTCGCCGCCAAGGGACTCTATGCCCCAGCCCGTAGCCGCGAGGTCGTTTAAGAGGCTCACTGCGGGAAGATTCAGCATGCGCGCTATCACATCACCGTCAATTACCCAGGGCGTATTAGTAAGGCTGCACCGGTTACCCTCTACAGGGCAGGCAACACCGAGGGCGGCACCAATGAGATTAAGTTCGCCAAGACCTCCCGCCTCCTCTATAAAGGCTGTAAGGAGAGCGGCAATAGACTCGAAATCAGTATTAACAAACTTTTCTATACGAGCTGGGCGTAATACACCCTGCTCCTCTATAAAAAGACCTACATAAGTCTTTGTTCCGCCTATATCAGCGGCAAGTATAGTCTTTGATTTACTCATTCGCTAAAAAGTCCCTCTCTCAGGAGATGCCCTCTAATACAACCTTAACTGCCTTATCGAGAAAATCAGTTGAGGCTGAGGGGGCCTCAAAGAGTACGACTCGCCGTCCCCTCGCTATTAGCGCCTCCATGTCTCCGTAGGCCTGCGATAGCTCAAGCTCGCTGAAGGTATAGGAGGCCCCGGGTATCTTAACGTCCTCAGGTGTAGAGTGGGTAAAAATAAGGTAAAGACCGCTGTTAGGGCCGCCTTTATGAATCTGCCCCGTTGAGTGGAGATATCTTGGGCCAAAACCAGACTGAACGGCTTTTTTTGTAGTACTCATAAGGGAGCCCTGAAGGCCTTTAAATATACTCGCCGCGTCACCGTCAAAGAGAGAGTAATAGGAGAGAATGGCTATGTAGTCGCCGTCTTTCATCGACTTAAAGAGGATTTTCAAGGCTCCGGATATATTTTTTTCAGATAACAAGGCGCTAAGCCCAGGCATCTCCAAGACAGAATCAGAGAGGTTTACGCTAAGTTCGCCGGCGCTTACAGCGAAACCCGGGGCTCCCTGGGATTTTTCTGTAAGTCTCGCGCGGGCGAGAATCTTTGCCGACTCTACATCGGGCTGGTCAAAGGGATTTATGCCAAGGCTACGGCCCGCCAGGGCCGTAGCTATCTCCCAGCGCATGAACTCGTAACCAAGCTCATAAGTATCACTAAGCCTTATCTTTATAACGGGGTGACCTGCCTCGCTCAAGGCAGTTAAGGCCGTCTCATCTCCCACCTCGTCACTGAGACGAAGGTCAACAAAGACCCTGTCACTGCCATAGGCCTCAGGTGAACAAATAGGCTCTCCTGCGACGGGAATAATGCCCCTATTCTCCTTGCCTGTACTCTCTGCGACGAGCTGCTCTACCCATAGACCAAAGGCAGGAAGTTTTTCTGAGACAAAGAGGGTGAGCTTGTCACGCCCTGCAAGGGCAGCAGCGCCAAGTGCTGCGCCGAGGCGAATGCCTGCCTGAGCCACGACGTCAGAGGCATTCTTCTCTGAGATAACGGCAGGGGCGGCGACTCTTAAGAGGCGCTTTATATCAACACCAACAAGGGCCGCCGGTACAAGGCCAAAATATGAGAGAGCGGAGAAACGCCCGCCAATGTCAGAGGGGTTTAAAAATACACGCCTGAAAGCAGACTCCCTGCCAAGTGCCTCAAGGGCCGAGCCGGAATCTGTAATAGCGATAAAGTTACTGCCGGGATTATTTACGGAACACCTGGTGAGTAAATCGTAGAAAAATTTGAAAAGCGTATTAGGTTCTACTGTTGAGCCTGATTTACTTGATACGATAAAAAGGGTCTTTGCCGTAACTCGCTCCGCCACCTCGTCGATGGCAAGGGGGTCTGTGGAATCAAGGATAGTCAGCCGTGGCCAGCCCTCGACATTACCAAAGACACCTGCAAAGACAAGGGGGGCAAGGCTGCTGCCGCCCATCCCAAGAAGCACTACCTCGGTAAAACCCGCCTCCCGTACCTCGGCGGCAAGGGCGAGGATATCATCAGCTCTCTCACTCATAAAGGCGGGTAAAAACCGCCAGCCCAGGGAGTTATTTATAAGGGCTCTGTGCTCGGCCCCTTTTTTCCAGAGAGCGGCCTCTCCAGATGCAAGGCGCGATACAAATTCACCAGCCTCGGCATCCTTAACGGACTCTTGAAAGGCAAGGGATAATCCACGCATCTCAAATCTGTTCTTATCCATCTCAGCCCCCTTCACATCATGAAGTTATTCTTAAATAATGGACTCCTTCTTGGCCATTACACCAGAGAGGAGATCCTTATATGAGTCGGCGAATGCCTTTACCCCGTCACTCTCAAGCTTACCCGTAAGGGCGGTATAATCAAGACCAAGGCCGCTAAGAGCGCCCATAATTTCTCTTGCCTCATCAAGTCCCGCGGCGAGCGTAGCCCCTACAGTTCCGTGATCCTTAAAGGCAAGGAGAGTGTTTAAGGGAATGGTATTCACTGTCTCCTTCTCTACAAGATCCTCAACGTACTTTATATCGCTGTAGGCCACGTTCTTTGTACTCGTCGAGGCCCATAGCAGTTTTTGCTCACCACCGCCTGCCTTGGCAATATCGCCAAAGTTATCCTCGGAGAATATTGCAAGAGATTTAATATAAGCGAGCTTTGCGTTAGCAACTGCTACCTTACCGAGAAGGGCCTTTAAACCTTCACTCTTATCGGCAGAAGTGGCCGCCTCTGCCTTTTCCGCGATTACAGTATCAAAGAGGCTGTCAACACGACTTACAAAGAAACTCGCAACGCTGAATATCCCCTTTACACTCTTACCCTCCTCAGAGCGGCGGCGCAGGGCGCGCACATACGCCTCTGCCACCTTTACATATCTGTCTACAGAGAATAAGAGGGTAATGTTGATACTAATCCCGTCATAGAGCAGCTCCTCTATGGCTATAAGACCCTCTACAGTAGCGGGAACCTTTATGAGGATATTTGGCATGTCTATCATAGAGTGCAGCTCACGCGCCTCTTTGATAGTTCCGTCGGCATCTTTGGCAAGCAGGGGACTCACCTCTATTGAGACAAAACCGTCTCTACCGCCGCTCTTCTCGTATACGGGGAGAAGCGCAGTTGCGGCAAGTTTTATATCCTTTACAAAGAGGGCAGTCAGGAGAGCGGGGCCGTCAAGGCCCTCTGATACAAAGTCTCTTATATCTCCGTCGTAATCATCACCTGCTGAGATCGCCTTCTCGAATATAGATGGGTTGGAGGTTATACCAGTAACAGCATACTCATCTATCATCCTCTCCAGCTCGCCCGAGGTTAGAAGGTCTCTGCTGATATTATCAAACCAGATTGATTGACCAAAATGATTGAGCTCTTTTAAGGGGTTCATTTAAGGCGGCTCCTTCGAGAGTTTAAGATTAATTAGCAAATTATAACAATTATAAGTCTGAACAAATATAACATGCATAAAAAGGAAGACTCTTGTAGAAACCCCCGCGGCGAGGCGGAGTAGATCTACTACCCGGCCCTCTCTACGAGTGCCGCCGCCCTTGCGACTACATTTGAGACAGTAAGGCCAAGGTGCTCAAATATTTCCTTATAGGGAGCTGAGGCGCCGAAGCGTTCAATGCTTATAACATCGCCCTCAGTGCCTACGTAACGATACCAGCCCTGCGCCACACCGGCTTCTACTGCGAGACGGGCCTTTATGGAACGCGGCAGAACCTCTTCTCTGTAAGACTGCTCTTGTTCCTCAAATAGCTCCCATGAGGGCATACTAACTACCCTTGTCTTTATGCCCTTCTCTGAGAGTACCTCGGCGGCCTCAAGGACAAGAGTTACCTCCGAGCCTGTAGCTATGAGAATAATCTCAGGCTCGCCCTCTGCAAAGTCTTTTAGCACATAACCTCCCCGCATTACCCCTGTGGCAGGTGCGAAAACCTCTCTGTCTATTACAGGCAGGCCCTGTCTTGTAAGAATAAGAGCCGATGGGCCGCCGCGACGCTCAAGGGCCACTTGCCAGGCCGCCGCTGTCTCAGAGGCATCTGCAGGGCGAAGCACAGTAAGGCCGGGAATGGAGCGCAGTGAGGCGAGCTGCTCTATGGGCTGATGCGTGGGGCCGTCCTCGCCAAGGCCGACAGAGTCGTGGGTAAAGACATAAACGAGCTGCAGCCTCATAAGGGCGGCGAGCCTGATGGCGGGTCTCATATACTCGGAGAATATGAGAAAAGTAGCACCGTAGGGCACAAGGGCGCCGCTCTGGGCCATACCATTAATAATAGCCCCCATAGCATGCTCGCGCACACCAAAATGCAGGTTTCTGCCGGCGCTCTCTCTCGTAAAATCGGCAAAACCCTTTAAGATAGTATTTGTAGATGGTGATAGATCCGCCGAGCCGCCAATAAGAAAAGGAGTCTTCTCGGCAATGGCGTTAAGCACGGCACCAGAGGCCTTTCTCGTGGCCATAGGGCCGTCCTCGGGGCTAAAGACAGGCAAATCGGCTTTCCAATCTTCAGAGAATTCACCCTTCAGAAGGGCGGAGAGTTCAGCCGCAAGCTCGGGAAATTTTTTACTGTAATCCCCAAAAGAGGCCTGCCAGCTACTCTCAAGAGACTCGCCGATATCGCGAGCCTTGCCATACTCGGCGGCCACATCATCAGGCACAAAAAAAGCAGGCTCAATGGGCCAGCCGAGGTTCTCTTTTGTCTTTTGCACCTCATCAGCGCCAAGTGGAGCGCCGTGAGCAGCGGCGCTGTTCACTTTTGCGGGGCTGCCAAAGCCGATATTCGTCCTCGCTACTATTAATGATGGTCTTTCGCTCTCATCCTTTGCTCTCTTAATGGCAGTATCAACTGCCGCCATATCATTACCGTCTACCTTCTGCACGTGCCACTCCATAGCAGAAAAGCGCGCGGCAACGTCTTCCGTAAAGGCTATATCAGTAGAGCCCTCAATGGTTATCCTGTTATCAGAGTAGAGATATATGAGGTTTCCAAGGCCAAGGTGGCCTGCAGTAGAGGCGGCCTCGTTAGAGACGCCCTCCATCATATCTCCATCACCGCAGATGGCGTAGATATTATAATCAAAGAACTTAAAGTCATCTCTGTCATATCGAGAGGCGAGGTATTTAGCGGCCATGGCCATGCCTACAGCCGTTGCAAAACCCTGCCCAAGAGGCCCTGTCGTAGTCTCTATGCCGTGAGCGGGATTATACTCGGGGTGGCCTGCCGTAGGGCTGCCCCACTGCCTGAAATTCTTTAAGTCATCGATAGTAATGGGATAACCTGAGAGATGGAGCAGGCTATATAGGAGCATGGAGCCGTGGCCCGCTGAGAGCACAAAACGATCCCGACCCGCCCAGAGGGGGTTTACGGGGTTAAAACGCAGATGGCGCGACCAGAGCACATGGGCCATAGGCGCGTCTCCCATAGGCATGCCGGGGTGCCCTGAGGCCGCTTTCTGCACGCCGTCTACGGCAAGAAAACGCAGTGTATTAACACATAATTCATCAAGGTTAGTAAAATCAAGGTCAACTTTGCCGTTCGTGAGCATATTAACGAGACTCCTTCTTTTTTTGTTTGAGTCTGGAGTAGAGCTTACTCCACTGTATCCGCTTCTTCTGTAATACCGCTTACACCAGGCATGACAATACCGCCTGTCATAATCACCTTAAAGGCGTCCTCTACACTCATCTCCAGGGGTATGAGGTCGGCTTCAGGTACCATAAGATAAAATCCTGAGGTGGGGTTTGGCGTCGTGGGGATAAAGACGCTCTTGGAGGGGGCGTTTATCTTTTGCTTAAGCTCGCCCTTTGTACCTCCCGTAACAAAACCCAGGGTATAGACGCCTTTTCTCGGATACTGAACTATGACAACGTTGCTGTACTCATCTTTATGCCATGAGAGAAATGTCTCAAGAAACTGCTTTGAGGCGTTATAAATGATGCGTAGAAAGGGTATCTTTGAGAGTATATGCTCGCCAAAGTCTACGAGTTTTCTCCCGAAGAAATTCTGAGTGATAATGCCTACGATGAGGACACCGAGTATGGTAAAGACTACCCCTGTACCGGGCAGGTGAAATGGCATGTAATATCGGGGATTAAGGAACCAGGGAAGAAAATTCAGGATATTATCCATTGCCTTTACGATAGTGGCAAAGATATATCCCGTGATATACAGGGGCGCAAGAACAAGAAGCCCCGTAAGAAAATACTTCTTAAGCCCCTTCATACCTTATTGGCGAGTGCGCCGCTTAAGCTCTTGATATTATTAGAACTATCCACATATACAAGGGCCGGAGCATGACGGAGCGCCTCGCTCTCATCAAGGCCGGCGTAACATGCGATTATTACGAGATCGCCCTTATTGGCAAGACGTGCCGCCGCACCGTTAACTGATATCGTCCCTGACCCTCGAGGGGCCTCAATGGCATAGGTAACAAGACGTCTTCCGTTGGTTATATTATAGATATGAACCTGCTCAAAGGGATAGGTTCCCGAGGCCTCCAAGAGGGCGCTGTCTATAGCCACGGAACCCTCGTAATCAGGGTTGGAGTCTGTCACAGTAGCCCTGTGTATCTTACCCTTTAACATAAAACGCTGCATTGATGCTCCCTCCATGAGAATATACTTTTTTGATGAGGGTTAATTATACGTCAAAAATAACTTTTGGACAACAAAGAATTTATAAAAGGACGTGGTCAATAAGCCTCGCGCGGCCTATGGATATAACGGCCTGAACAAGGGTCTTATTTCCGCCCCTGTTAATAACATCGAGGTCTTCAAGGGTCTGTCCATCTACTACCTTTACGTACTCAACCTCTGCAAGGGACTCACCGCGCAAGACACCCTCTACGGCGCTGATAATTACAGCTGCCGAGCTCTCGCCGCTCTCGTAAAGCCTCCTGGCCTCATTAAGTGAGCGCGGCAGAGCCGCTGCCGCCCTCCTCTGCGAGTCATTGAGATAAGCATTTCTTGAACTAAGGGCGAGGCCGTCTGAGTCTCGCACCGTGGCTACGCCCGTAATATTTATAGCGAGGTTAAGGTCTTCTATCATCTGCTTAATTACAAGGAGCTGCTGATAGTCTTTCTCGCCAAAGACGGCGCTATGAGGCTCTGTTATATTAAATAGCTTGAGTACAACTGTGGCTACGCCTGTGAAGTGCCCCGGTCTGCTAAGGCCGCAGAGTTTTTTTGAGAACCCCCTAAGACTCACCTCCGTCTGAAAGCCCTGGGGGTACATGTCACTGGCCGAGGGTCTAAAGACGACGTCTACGCCCTCGGCGCGGGCATTCTCAAGGTCGTTCTCTAAATCTCGCGGGTATACTTCAAGGTCTTCTCCGGAGGAAAACTGCCTGGGGTTTACAAATATCGTAAGGACTATAATGTCGGCGAGACTTCGAGCCGTCTTTACAAGCTCTAAATGGCCCCTGTGCAGTGCCCCCATAGTAGGCACGAGGACAATAGTCTTGCCATCTGAGCGTACCTCACTGGAGAAGGCGCGCATTTCATCTAAATCCTTTATTACTCTCAAAGAGTCGCTCAACACCCCTCTCACCCCCCTTTAGCCCCCTGCTTACCCTATATTGCCCCCTTCTTACCCCTCAACTCCCCTCACCTTACAAAGTGCCTTTTTTGAAGTAAAGACTACTTATATGTATGCTCATCACCGGGGAAAGTTCCCTGAGAGACCTCAGAGATAAAAGACTTAACGGCCTCACTTACAAGGGTGCTCATATCAATATATTTTTTTACAAAATGAGGGGCCTTATCACCTGCGTTAAGACCGAGCATATCATTAAGAACAAGGACCTGGCCGTCGCAGTGAGCTCCCGCTCCAATGCCTATGGTAGGTATTGTGAGAGAGGCTGTAATATCGCCTGCAAGCTTCGCGGGAACGCCCTCTATTACAACGGCAAAGGCCCCCGCAGAGGCAACTGCCTCGGCGTCTTCGATAATGGCTTTTTTAGACTCTGGAGATCTCCCCTGAACCTTAAAGCCCCCCATGCGGTGTACTGACTGCGGTGTAAGGCCCACGTGCCCCATAACAGGTATATCCATATCTGTAATGGCCTTTATAATATGCGCGGCCCTTAGTCCTCCCTCAAGTTTTACGGCTCCCGCGCCCGCCTTTACAAGCCTGACGGCGTTCTTAAGAGCCACTGAGGCCCCGCCCTGATAGGAGCCAAAGGGCATATCAGCGACAACAAGTGCAGGGCCTGCGCCCCGTGCCACGCACTTTGTATGGTAGAGCATATCTCCCATTCCTACAGGAAGGGTAGTCTTAAGGCCTGCCGAGACCATGCCCGCGGAATCTCCAACGAGAAGCAGAGGTAGCCCCGCTCGCGAGAGTATTGAGGCCATAGTAAAATCATAGGCAGTAAGTACGGGGATTTTCTCCCCCCTGCCCTTCATGGCTCTGAGCTCAGGCACAGTAATCTTCTTCATCAGACCTCTTACTCGGTGGTGCGCGAAATTACAGGTATGTAGTGCTGCGAGCCGCCCTTCATGTTCTTAATCTCTTTTACAAGGTCGGAAAAATCCGAGGCATTCTCCACAAAGTCTATACCTGATGTGTTTACAGATAGAAGAGGGCTCTCTGTATAATGGAAAAAATACCTGTTATAGGCGTCAACAAGCCTCTCAAGATAATCCTCGTCAATACCGCTCTCAAACTCCAACGCCCTCTTGTCAATCCTATCAAGCAAGACCTCAGTAGAGGCCTGAAGATATATTACAAGGTCGGGTTTTAGGATGGATGTATCAAGTAGACGGTAGACCTGCTCATAGAGAGTAAGCTCGTTATCATCAAGGTTCAGGTATGCAAAGATCCTGTCCTTGGCAAAGAGGTAGTCTGCCACGACAACACCGCCGAAGAGATCCTGCTGGAGCATCTCTTTTTGCTGCTGATAACGGCTTAAGAGGAAAAAGACCTGCGTCTGAAAGGCGTGTTTCTTTACATCTGCGTAGAACTTAGGCAAAAATGGGTTGGCCTCCACCTCTTCAATCATGGTGACTCCGCCAAACTCCTCGGCCAGACGTGCGGCGAGGCTTGTCTTACCAACACCTATAGGGCCTTCTATTGCGATATACCTGAGATTTTCCATGGGATTTGATACCAAATTATCTTATGAACCCCTAAATGTCAAGGGTACATGTTCACGATTTTGAGCTAAATGCTATATAATCAGGTCAGGAGACTTTTTCGAGATAAAAGGACGGAGACAAGGGCGCTGAACTCCTTAAGAGACAAGGTCTCTGCCCGCCTTTTTGGGTCTATAGCGGCCTCCATAAAGGCGGCGGCGAGGTCTTTTGATTCGAAAAAGCCCTTAAGTGCGTTAGATAACGTCTTACGCCGGGCGCTAAAGGCCTTTTTTACTACTTCTCTAAAAAAGGCCTCATCTGAGACAGGGACTCGCGCCGCTGGCAGAGGGTCGAAGACAACTACAGCGGAGTCTACATCAGGGGGCGGTGTAAAAGAGCCCGCCGAGACGGAAAAGGCCCTTCGTACATCATAATAAAGGGCGAGCATGATTGTAAGCGCCCCTGTGGCCCGTTCGCCGGGCTGCGCCGTAAGCCTCGTTGCCACCTCTTTTTGCAGCATAAGAACGACTCTTTTAAAGACAACACGCTCTCTTATTATCTTCGCCACAAGGGGCCCTGTAATATTATAAGGCGGGTTGGAGACTAGTCTTACTCCCTTATCCATACCCTTAAAGAGCGCCGTAAAATCTACCCTCATGGCGTCGCTCTCAATTAATTCGAAGTTAGTCTCGCCGGCAAACCTGTCCTTAAGGTAAGCGCATATATCCCTGTCAAACTCCACGGCCACAACTGCGGCCCCTTTGCGCAGCAGCTCTTCAGTCAAGTACCCCGGCCCCGGGCCTACCTCAAGGACAGTATCATCAGAGCTAACACCTGCAGTATCAACAATACGGGAGAGTATAGCGCGGTCTTTTAAAAAATGCTGACCAAAGCGTTTCTTTGCACGGCCCTTATAGGGTTCACTCACAACAGAGACTCCCGTTATTCATATAAAATAAAGAATTTTAATCGCCATGTAAGAAATCAGAAAAATGACGGTATGGCATTAAGATCAAGGCCCTCGGTAAGGCCATTTTTAAGGCGCCAGTACCCTGCCGCGGCGACAAAGGCGGCGTTATCGCCGCAGAGGCTCTTATGGGGGATAGTAACGTTGAGGCCTTCTTTTTCGCCGAGCTCACGAGCCCGCTCACGAAGGCGTGAGTTGCAGGCAACGCCTCCGGCGAGTATGAGGTTAGGCGTATCTGAGGCCTCCAGGGCCCAGAGGGCTTTACGAAGAAGCACATCCACTACAGCCTCTTGGAATGAGGCAGATAAATCCCTTATGGCCTTATCATCAAGGGCTGACTTTTCTTTCAGGGCATTTACAAAACGAAGCATTGCCGTCTTTATGCCGCTGAAACTAAAGTCAAGGCTGCCCTTCTTGAGATATGGCCTTGTAAAATGAAAGGCGTCTCGCGTACCCTCTTCGGCAAGACGGTTCATCTGCGGCCCGCCGGGGTAAGGTATGCCGAGGAGTTTTGCAGATTTATCAAAGGCCTCGCCTGCGGCGTCGTCTATAGTGCGCCCGATTACCTCGTACTCAAGGTAAGAGTCCAAACGTATAAGTGTGGTATGACCACCTGATACGACAAGGGCCACGGCGGGAAAGTTCGGCTCCAACGGGGTCTCCCGTCCTTTAAGACCGAGAAAGGCTGCGTAAGGGTGGGCGAGGATATGATTTACACCGGTAATGGGTATATCTTTGGCATAACTAAGGGCCTTAGCAAAGCTCAGACCTATGAGTAAGGAGCCAACAAGGCCCGGCCCCTTTGTGACGGCTATGCCGTCTATCTCGTCTATACTCACCTTCGCCGCCCCAAGGGCCTCCTCTACAACGGGGATTATACTCTCAATATGCCGCCTTGAGGCGAGCTCAGGGACTATGCCGCCGTACTTTGAGTGTATAGAGTCCTGCGATGAGACTACTGAAGAGCGGATTACCCGCCCGTCCTCTACTACCGCCGCCGCCGTATCATCACATGAGGACTCTATGCCAAGGACTAACATCTCTCACCTGCTATGATTCTCAAGGCCCGCAAAAACTCTTGTATATCCGCCTCTTTAGTAAAGAACCCTGGGCTAACCCTTATGCCGCCCTCGGGAAAAGTGCCTGCCGTCCTGTGGGCAGAGGGGGCGCAGTGCGTACCGCAGCGCACCATAATGGAGTAATCCCTGTCAAGGGTTATGCCTACCTGCACGGGATAAAGTCCGCTAATATTAAAGGTAAGAAGAGATACTCTATCGCAGGCCTTTTTCGGGCCAAGTATACTGCTGCCCTTTATGGAATTAACGCCTTGAAGGAGCTCTCCCATAAGGGCGACCTCGGCGGCCCTTATCTTATCAACACCATTATCAAGGACAAAATCAATGCCGGCCCTTAATCCGCCGATGCCCGGGGCGTTAAGGGTTCCGGCCTCAAGCCTCTCGGGCATCTCAAGTACAGATGCCTCGTCACCAGTGCCGCCCTCAAGAAGGGGGGTAAGCTCAAGGCCCTCTCTTACATATAAAAAACCCGTGCCCTGGGGGCCAAATAGGGCCTTATGCCCTGTTGAGGCAAGGATATCTATCTTCATGGCCATTACGTCTACAGGCAGGCTGCCCGTGGTCTGCGCCGCGTCTACCATGAAGATAACGCCATTTTTGCGGCATTCTCTGCCAATGGCCTCAATATCCTGAATAGCCCCGAATACGTTTGAGGCATGAGAAATTGCGAGGAGTTTTACATGGCCCTGAAGGGCCTCTTTTACCTCTCTTAAAGATAAAAAACCCTCGCTCTCAGGCGTTAAAAGAGTAACCTCAACGCCATCGGCCTCAAGTCCTCTTACACATTTAGCAAGAGAGTTATGCTCAAATGTTGTTGAGACTACGCCCTCTCCGGCCTTTAGCCCAAGGCCCTTTAGGGCGAGGTTCATAGACTCCGTAGCGTTCTTTGTAAAGACAATACGAGCAGAATCAGTGGCTCCGATTAACTCTGCAAGGCGCTCTCGTGCCTCAAATATAATACGGGCGGCCTCAATGGAGAGGCGGTGTCCGCCCCTGCCGGCATTACCGCCAACTTCTCTAAGCACATAATCAACTGCACTGTAAACTGCCTCTGGTTTTGGGTGGCTCGTAGCCGCGTTATCAAGGTATATCATTTTTTTAATTTTATCACTTCCCGCTTCTTCTTTTAATATACTCACGCCCCGCCCCATATCCCCTACCCCTTAGATGAGTCGACGGCTGCGGGCTCTGCTGCCTGAAGAAATCTCCCTGCCCTGAAATAAAAGAGCATCTCATGAAAGACCTTTTTCGTCGCGGGGTCATCCTTAGTGGCAAGGAGATGAGAGGCGCAGGCGCAGTCCGAGGCGCCAAACCCCTTCTGTGACCAATCACTAAGCCCCCTCATTCTGCGGGCTATGGCGCACTCAAGGTCGTCCTTTGTCCTCACTGGAAGGATACGGACAAATTCAGCCTCCTTAACAAGATAATCAATATGCCAGAAGAGTTTTTTATCCCTCTTTCCATGTCTTTTCATCCTCTTATCAAGGTTTTTCAGAGCCGAGCCTACATAGGTATAATAACCTTTGTGAAATAACACCTCGCCGAGGGCGCCAACCCTTATTTTTTTATCTGCCTTCAGGCGCAGTACGCATAAATAGGCCCCGCAGTCAATATTATGCTCAGTAACTACGTCCCAGAGTATAGGCAGGAGACGGGCCTTGCGCTTTAACGTAAAGTCGCTATTAAGACTGACGGCAAGGGGCAGTACATTTATACTCTCTCTTGATTTATAAAGTGCCGCGGCAAATGCGGGGTCTGTATGAAAATCAGGGATAAAGGCCTTAATCGTTGGGTGAATTATTACAAAGAGCACATAGGCCTCAACGCCCCTTCGCGCAAGCTCTGAAAGCTCCTCTACATGACGGCGTCCCCGAAGCGTTACGGCATCGGGAAACATGGCAACCCCGCCGCAAAAGAGGGTACATGACTTCACCTCAAGGAGTATCTCTTTCGTCACCTTGCCGGCCGCCCCTTCATTACTTACGCGCTCAAGAAAAAAATCAAACCTGCTGCTCCCAACGGTCTTCTCTCTCTTTACAATCACGGCATCTTCGAGGCCCGGGACAAGGCCCTTCTGAAGCAGAAACTCGGCTACGTCATTAGTCCTGTGAGTATGAAGGAGCACGGCGTTACCGTCAGAGATAACGGCCACTACGGTATAAGGGAGTTTTCTATCCTTATTCCGGCTTTTCTCAAGAAATAAACGAACGCCTGGAAGAAACAACTCCCTTAAACGGCCCGGATTTGGAAGGTAAGCGTTAATTACCTCACTACCGAGACGGCAAATAACAACGAAACGGTTTGGCCTTGAGACAAAAAAGGCCTCCTCTATATTATTAAAGAGAGACATACTCACATCAAGTCCTTATTATAATAATCCACTCTTAGAAGACAGGCCTGTCCAGTGTTCTATACTGAATGGCCTCTGATATGTGCGCTGATTTCAAGGCCTCCTCGCCGTCAAGGTCGGCTATAGTCCTCGCCACCTTCAGCACCCTTGTATATGCGCGCGCCGAGAGGCCAAGCCTCTCCACGGCAGTCTCAAGGAGACGCTTTGAGTCTGCTCCAACTTCGCAGTATGTCTTTATATCCCTCGCGCTCATGGCGCTGTTGGAGAATATAAGACCCTTTTTCTTGTTCCTGAACCTCTCTGCCTGCAGGGCCCTCGCCGCGTTCACCCTCGCCTTTACATCTGCAGAGGACTCACCAGTACTAACACCGGTAAGTTCACGAAACCTCACGGCAGGCACATCGCAGTGTATGTCGATACGGTCAAGAAGAGGCCCTGAGAGCCGTCCTCTATAACGCTGAACCTCGAGGGCCGAGCAGTGGCAGTCTTTGGCGGGGTCTCCGAGGTGGCCGCATGGACAGGGGTTCATGGCTCCGACAAGCATAAATGATGCAGGGTATGAGACGCTCATGGCTGCGCGTACGATATTAACATAACCGTCTTCAAGGGGCTGACGCATGGCCTCAAGGACGTTTTTACCAAACTCAGGCATCTCGTCAAGAAACAATACGCCGTTATGGGCGAGACTAACCTCGCCGGGGCGCGGAAAGCTGCCGCCGCCGATTAACCCCACGCTGCTAATGCTATGATGAGGCGACCTGAAGGGACGAGTCGTAACAAGGGGCCCTCCTCCACCAAGAGTCCCTGCGACGCTATGGACTTTTGTGGCCTCAAGAGCTTCTTCAAGGGTAAGATCAGGCAGTATTGTAGCAAGGCGCTTTGATAACATGGTCTTACCAGAGCCCGGCGGCCCTATCATCACCATATTGTGCCCGCCTGCGGCGGCTACCTCAAGGGCGCGCTTTGTATGCTCCTGCCCCTTTACGTCTAATAGATCTACAAGGTCGTCACCAACGTTACGAAACCACATCTCTGAGTTTGATGGAGTTTTTAAAATTTCGGAGTTACCATTAAAAAACTCAACAAGCTCAGCGAGGGTCTTTACGCCGTAGACGTCTACACCCGTGACTACGGCCGCCTCTTCGGCATTCTCATAAGGCAGAATAAGGGCCCTACCCTCGGCGCGCGCGCACATAGAGATACTAATCGCCCCTCGTACCGGCCTTATGCTGCCGTCAAGAGACAGTTCTCCAACAAATAAAAACTCATCAAGGTTATCTCGTTTAATAAAACCCTCGGCGAGCAGCACGCCAACGGCAAGGGGCAGGTCGAAGTTAGTGCCCTCTTTTTTTATATCCGCCGGGGCGAGGTTTACTGTAATCTTCTTTGCGGGAAAGGCGTAACCGGAGTTTTTCACCGCCGACTTCACACGGTCCTTACTCTCTTTTACGGCATTATCAGGCAGCCCTACCGTGGAAAAATAAGGCAGTCCCGTCGAGATATCCACCTCTACAAGTATTGGGTGGGCGTCTATGCCGATAGTGGAGCTTGAGAGAATTCTCGCGAGCATTTTTATCCATACCTCGAAGATGAAAAAATCACGGTGTATCAGTGATTATTTTTCTTATACATTACCCATTAGACTAAATAGAGCCGAGACGCCTATGGCCAAGGATATGGCAATGGCGCAGATTACGGTTCGCACAGGGCCGAACTCACTGTGTGTAACAACAGTGCCCATAGACGTGTCCCAGAGCGTTGTGCCTGTCCTCATAAGACGCTTATAGGCGAATATTCTTGTAACAAGAGCTACGATTGGTATACCGAGACCATCGCCCTTAATCCAGACAAGAAAAGTTCGCTGCAGGGCATCGGGGTAAGAGAGTCTCTGCCCTGCTTTATCAAGAACTCTAATACCAAAGAGGGCTTTACCGGGAGTAGCGCCTCTTCTGGAGATAAAAAAGGCCTCGATGGGTACCCAGAAGAGATAGACAACTACGCCGGATATAAGGGGGTTGCCAAGAGTTCTCAGAAGGCCCTCTACAGCGGTGGGAAAAAAAATGGCCCCAAGAAAGGCAAAGGTCACGATAAATACTATACTTACAATAAAGAGGTCAATGGTGCGGGCAAAGAACCGCCGCCAGGGGTGATACTCACCCCCTTTATGTGACTTAGCCTCTTTATCAGGGTTCTCCCACCTATGTCCAGTAGAGTCCCCGTCATGATTTTCCATTTTTTCTACTCTACCCTAAAAATTTTTGTCTCAAGTATTACTATATTATCAATATGCACTCATACTCTCAAGGCATTAGCGAGAATGCAACTCAGACGTAACCGCCTAAGCACGCCCCCCTTTAATTCAATCTTAACTGGGCTACAGCTTAATTCCCTTCTTAAGGTCATCTTCAAAGTACTTGTTCACATTATCCATAGCGCAGAAACTCCCGCACATAGTGCATGTCTCCGGAGCCTCGGGCATACGTGATGAGCGTATCTCAAGGGCTTTTTCGCCAAAGAGCGACAAATCAAACTGCTTATCCCAGTCAAGGTCGCGTCTCGCCTTGCTCATCTGCAGGTCGCGGTCTTTACGGCCAAGCTTTACCATATCCCCTGCGTGGGCGGCGATACGAGCGGCGCGAACGCCCTCAACAACATCATCAAGGGCGGGCAGGGCAAGGTGCTCGGCAGGGGTAACATAACATATTAAGTCCGCGCCGTAGCGGGCTGCCTCGGCGGCACCGATGGCTCCGGAGATATGATCGTACCCGGCGGCAACGTCTGTCACAAGGGGGCCGAGGACATAAAAAGGCGCGTCTCCGCTCATTCTCTTCTGAAGTTTTACGTTAGTCTCAATATCATCAAGGGGCAGGTGTCCCGGGCCCTCGCACATAGTCTGACACCCCATCTCGCGCCCCATTCCCGCAAGCTCGCAGTTAATTAGCATCTCCTGCACCTGAGCGCGGTCGAGGCTGTCATGCACGGCGCCTGCGCGAAGCCCGTTACCGAGGCTCAGTACGCAGTCGTATTTTTTAAGTATCTCCACGACGCGGTCAAACCTCTCGTAAAGAGGGTTCTCACGGTTATTGTTTATCATCCAGCCCACCATATAAGAGCCGCCCCTTGAGACAAGACCGCCGTAGCGGTAGCCCTGTTTCTTAAGCCTCTCTACTGTCATGCGGTTTATTCCGCAGTGAATGGCCATAAATGAGATGCCGTCTCTGCATTGGCGCTCAATGACATCAAAGAGCAAGTCCTCTGTGAGCTTATTAGGGTCGTGATAAAGTTCAATAGCCTCCTTAAAAGCCTGATAAAGGGGCACGCTGCCGACGCTTAAATTCGTCGCCCCAAGCACCTGCTTTCTAATGGCGTCAAGATCTCCGCCTACAGACAACTCCATCATGGTATCGGCGCCTGCCGACTCGGCGGCAAGGGCTTTTTTTACCTCCTCATCAGCGTCTACGATATCGGAGCTTGTTCCGATACTTGCGTTTACCTTTGTCCTAAGCCCCGCGCCTATGCCAACAAGCCTTGCCCTGCGGTTAATGT
>CAZEBZ010000019.1:0-30955 GCA_964510775.1 uncultured Thermodesulfobacteriota bacterium | reverse complement strand
GAGTAATGCTTATCGCATATCTGCCGATACTCATTATGATTGTCATAGCCTCTGTAATGGCTTGTGGCGTCCTCTTTATGAGTTCTCTCTTTCGTCCTAAAAATCCCTACAAAGAGAAATTATCGCCATGGGAATGTGGTGTCGAGCCTACAGGTGAGGCTAACACCGGTCATTTTCGTGTCCATTACTTCATAATCGCTATTCTTTTCATCGTCTTTGATGTGGAGACGCTCTTTCTTTTTCCATGGGCCGTACTCCTTACAGATAAGGGCATATCGGGCTTTATCTTCATTGAGATGATTATTTTTATAGCCGTTCTTGCCATCGGTCTTATATACGCATGGGTAAAAGGAGCGCTGGAATGGGTCTGATTATTACCTGTAAAGAGGTGAGCTTGTGGCTGTATTAAAGAAAAACCCCATGGAAGAGGCCGCTCTCTTTACGAGCCTTGAGGCTATTACTGATATCTTAAGGGATAACCCTCTTATGATGGGCGTTAAGAATAATTCTGTTACAAAGACCGTTGTTAACTGGGGGCGTACTTCATCGCTCTGGCCTATGACATTTGGTCTTGCCTGCTGCGCCATTGAGATGATAGCCGCTGCCTGCTCTCGTTATGATACAGATAGGATGGGCATGGTCTTTCGGCCCTCGCCGCGTCAATCTGATGTAATGATAGTAGCTGGAACTATGACAAAGAAGATAGCTCCCATGGTGAAGAGGTTGTATGACCAGATGTCAGAGCCGAGGTGGGTTGTGGCAATGGGCGGCTGCGCATCAGCGGGAGGGCCCTATAATACCTACGCAGTCGTGCAGGGTACGGATCTTGTAATACCAGTTGATGTATATGTGCCGGGGTGTCCGCCTCGTCCAGATGCTCTGCTTTACGGATTTTTGGAACTTATGGAAAAGATAAAAAAAGAGCATCCCTTTGAACTGCAGAATAGAGGAATAACAGTCCCTGAATGATTAGCGAAGATAAAAAGAACCTACTTGTCGATAAGGTAGTATCGGCCTTTGGAGACGATATCGTCAGCACCTCAGTCTATCGCGGCGATGTTACTCATGTTGTGAAAAAGAGGGCCATAAAGAGCCTCTGCGGCTACTTGAAGACCGCTGAGGGACTTAAGATGAACTATCTTGTGGATATCGCAGGCGTAGATTATCTGGAGCGCGAGCCGCGTTTCGAGGTTGTGTATCACCTGTATTCTATTACGACAAAACTGAGAATAGCCCTTAAGGTAAAGCTCAAAGAGGGCGAGACCATATCCTCTGTAGTGGATATCTGGCGTGCCGCGAATTTTCCCGAGCGTGAGGCATACGATATGTTCGGCATAGTCTTTTCCGGTCACCCCGATCTTCGCCGTATATATCTTGATGAGGACTGGGAGGGTTTTCCACTTCGGAAGGACTATCCTTTGAAGGGATTTAAAGACGAGTATAATCCCTTTGGAGAAGAGCGGGAATAAGCAGCTGGAGAGGCTTTTTGTGGTTCGAGCCTCTGATTTAGTGGAGTTTTGTACTCAGTTTTAAGGTTAAGTACAGGTGCGGGCCTAAAGTCTGCAACTATTAAGGTTTAGAGATGACAACATCTAATAATGTGATAAAGACAGAGGATCTCGTTGTCCACATGGGGCCTCAGCACCCCTCGACCCACGGTGTGCTTCATCTAAAACTCACCGTTGAGGGAGAGAAAATTCTCTCCGCTGAGCCTGATATAGGGTATCTGCACAGGGGTACGGAGAAGATAGCCGAGAACCTTCTCTATCATCAGTTCGTGCCCTATACGGACAGACTTGATTATATGTGCTCTATGAGCAACAACCTGGCCTATGTAATGGCCGTTGAGAAACTCATTGACACTGAGATACCCGAGAGGGCGAGTTATATAAGAGTAATAGCAGCCGAGCTCTCAAGGATAGCCGGTCACCTTATGGGTATAGGCGCCTGGGCCGTTGACCTTGGGGCCATGAGTATCCTTCTATACGCCATTAGAGAGCGTGAGATGGTTCTTGATATCTTCGAGATGCTCTGCGGGGCTAGGATGACATTGACGTATCTTCGTGTAGGCGGTGTGCGTTATGATTTTACTGACGAGTGCGCCCGTGCATGCCGAGACCTTATAAAGTTAATGCCCAAGCGTCTTGATGAGTACGAGAGGATACTGAATAAGAACAGAATCTGGATAAACAGAAATAAAGGCGTTGGTGTTGTCTCCGCAGGAGATGCTATTGACCTTGGGCTTAGCGGCCCGGCGCTTCGCGCCAGCGGTGTTAATTGGGACATTAGAAAAGACGAGCCTTATCTTGTCTATGACCAGCTTGATTTTGATGTGGCTACAGGTACGGCGGGCGATTCTCTTGAGAGATATCTTGTGAGAATGGAGGAGATAAAGCAGTCGCTTAGGATAATAGACCAGGCTGTAAATAAGATGCCGGAAGGCCCCTTTGTCGTAGACGACCCCCATATAGTTCCGCCTCCAAAGCCCGGGGTTTACAAGAACATGGAAAATCTCATACACCACTTCAAGTACGTCTCTCAGGGGTTCAGCGCTCCAAAGGGTGAGATATACGCCTCCATAGAGGCCCCCAAGGGTGAGCTTGGAGTATATATAGTAAGCGATGGTACGGGAAAACCATACAGGCTTAAATTGCGGGTGCCTACATTTATGAACTTGCAGGCCATGGATCATCTCTGCACCGGTGGGTATATGGCAGATGTTATCGCCACGCTCTCAAGCCTTGACCCTGTCTTTGGCGAGTGCGATAAATAGTTTTTTTATCGAGTATAAGTCTTGTGTTGTAAGGGATAGAGTAGATGCTTACAGAGAAAGTTAGAGAAGAAATACTTAAGAGAACGGCTAAGTATTATAACAAGAAGAGCGCTGTTATGGACGCCCTTATGCTGGTGCAAAAAGACTGCGAGGGTAACATTACAAAAGGCGATATGGAAGACATCGCCGATCTTCTTGAGATTATGCCCACTGAGGTCAATGCCGTAGCCTCATTTTATACTATGTATAACTACGCAAAACCCGTCGGCAGGTTTCATATTCAGGTCTGCAGGAATATCTCCTGCGCTCTGCTTGAGGCTGAGGCAATAATTGCTCATATTGAGGACTCTCTTGGTATAAAGACAGGTGATACGACTCCTGATAATAAGTTTACACTCTCTACGGCTGAGTGCCTCGGCTCTTGCGGTACGGCGCCCATGATGCAGATAAATGATGATTATTACGAGAACCTTACACCAGAGAAGGTTGACGTCATATTAAAGAGTTTTGAATAGAGGACAAGACTTTTTGGAACAGATCTTACTTAAAAATATAGATAAGCCTGAGTCGCACAAGATAGAGTCTTATCTTGCGAACGGCGGCTATAAGGCTGTGCGCGAGGCCTTGAAACTCGGCCCTGATGACATTATTCAGCGTGTAAAAGACTCCGGTCTTCGCGGCCGCGGCGGTGCGGGTTTCCCAACTGGTCTTAAGTGGAGCTTTATTCCCAAAGACCCCGGTCTTGATAAATACCTCTGCTGCAACGCTGACGAGGGCGAGCCCGGCACCTTTAAGGACCGCGCTATTATGGACAACGATCCCCATCTGCTCCTTGAGGGCATGATGATTACGAGTTACGCTATCGGCGCCTCTGTTGGTTATATCTATATAAGGGGCGAGTTCGAGTTTGGCGCAAAGCGCCTTGAGGCGGCCATTGATGAGGCCTACAGAGAGGGTTTTCTTGGAAAAAATATATTCGGCTCTGATTTTTCCCTTGATATGTACGTTCATCGCGGTGCCGGCGCCTATATATGCGGTGAGGAGACGGCGCTCCTTGAGTCCCTTGAGGGCGGCCGCGGCCAGCCTCGTAAAAAACCGCCATTTCCTGCCCTTGCAGGTCTTTACGGCAAACCTACGGTTATTAACAATGTAGAGACCCTTGCCTGCGTACCGGCCATTATGGAGAAAGGCGTTGAGTGGTTTAAGTCAATAGGTACGGAAAAGAGCCCGGGGCCCAAGATATTCGGCGTAAGCGGTCATGTGAAGAAGCCCGGTTTATATGAATTGCCCATGGGTACTACGCTGCGCGAGCTTATCTATGAACACTGCGGCGGTATGAGAGGGGATAAACCCTTGAAGGCCGTAATCCCCGGAGGAGTGAGCGCTCCCATGCTCGTTCAGGATGACCTTGATACTACTATGGACTTTGAGGCAATGGGCGCAAAGGGCACTATGCTCGGCTCCGGCGCTGTTATAGTAATGGAAGAGGGCACCTGTATGGTTAAGATGGCCTATATAACTAATCGTTTTTTCAGCCATGAGTCCTGCGGTAAATGCACACCATGCCGCGAGGGTACGATATGGATTACGAAGATACTTAAGCGCCTTGAACATGACAAGGGAAACCCGGGCGACATTGACCTTCTTGAGGAGCTTTGCTCGAATATTTTCGGCAGAACCTTCTGCCCCCTCGGCGACGGCGCTGTTATGGCGCTTCGCGGCGCGATAAAACACTTTAGAGAAGAGTTTCTTAATCACGCGGCGCACAGGGGCTGTACGGCTTAAGCCTGTATTCTTAGATTTTGGAGCGAGTAAAAAAAAAGCATGGCTACTGTAATTATAAATGGTAAGACAATCTCTGTAAAAGACGGCACGCTTATACTCGATGCCGCAAGAGACGCCGGTGTAGAGATACCTACTTTCTGCTATCAGGCCGACCTTATGGGCGTTGGTTCATGCAGGATGTGTCTTGTAGAGATTGAGGGGCAGAGGAAGCTTCAGCCCTCGTGCATTACTCCTGTAATGGAAGGGATGAGCATAGAGACTGAGACGCCTCAGATTCTAAAGGCAAGGCAAGGTGTGCTGGAGTTTTTCCTCTCCAATCATGCCCTTGATTGCCCTGTATGCGACAAGGGCGGCGAGTGCGAGCTGCAGGATATGGTCTATAAGCACGGGCCGACTACGGGCAGGTTCGCCGAGGGTAAGTACAGGTTTCACGAGAAAGACTATAACCTCAGCCCTGTAATAGTAAAAAACTCCAACCGCTGCGTGCAGTGTCTTCGCTGCGTGCGCGTATGCGACGAGGTCGTGGGCAGGAGCGTCCTTGCCTCACTTGGCCGTGGTCATGAGCAGGAAGAGACGAGCTTTTTAAGGACAGAGCTTGACTGCGACCACTGCGGCAACTGCATCGAGGTCTGCCCTGTCGGCTGTTTCATGCGGCGGCCCTACAGGTATAAATCAAGGCCCTGGGATCTTAAAGGGGCTGATACAATCTGCCCTTACTGCGCTACGGGATGTCGGATGGTCGTGGAAGAGAGAGATGGCGAGGTCTTGAGGGCAAGGGGCCAGCTTGGCGTAGGTATAAACAGCGAGACTCTCTGTGCGCGCGGCAGGTTTGGTTTTGATTTTATAAACGACGCTAAACGCCTGACAAGACCACTTATAAGAAAATTCGGTAACCTTGAGCCTGTCTCATGGGACGAGGCCCTGGAATTTATTGGTGAAAATTTATCAGGTATGGCAGGCGAGCGCATCGGGGGGCTGGCCTCACCGGTATTAACTAACGAGGAGTTATATCTCTTTCAGAAGTTAATGCGTAATACCCTTGGAAGCCCAAACATCGACTCATCTACACGGTGGGAGCGCGCTGCGGTGGAGAATTATATCTCCAAGGCCTCTATGACCGCAGGCGGCGTAAGCGTATTTGACGCGGCCGAGGCTGATACGCTCTTTGTAGCAGGTACGCAGCTCTCTGATGAGAATCCAATCGTTGATTATATAGCGCGCCGTATCAGTGCGGAGAGCGGTACGAGAATAATCGTAGCCTCGCCTCGCGATATGAAGCTTGACTCATCTGCGGGACTCACAATAAGGCATATTCCAGGCCGGCTCGGCGCCCTTATGAAGGCGGCGGCCCTCTCATTATATGAGTCTAATAAAGAGAGTATTCAGGGGTTTACGGGGGGCGGGGGATTTGAGGGGCTTGCCCTTGAGAGCCTTCTATCTAAGGCCGGTGTTACGGCCGAGGAGCTTGCGGGGATTGTTCGCAGGTTTACAAAATCTGATAGTATAGCCATAACCGCCGGAACGGATCTACTTAGGCAGCCCTGCGGCATTGAGGCTCTCGGACTCTTATGCGATGTACTGAGGGGGCTGGAAAAGAAAGTTATTATACTGCCCATTCTTGACAGGGCTAATCAGAGGGGAGCCTGGGAGATGGGCGTCCTGCCGGGTCTTGCACCGGGTTATACAGCTGCCTCTGCTGTGGGGCTTGGCGCGGCCGAGATGCTCAAAGCCGCGGCCTCAGGCGGTCTTGACGCCATGTATATAATAGGAGAAGACCCAGTAGGTGAGAGCCCCTCTGGTGTCTCTGCTTTTGATGCTATATCAAGTCTGAAGTTTACTATTGTTCAGGATACATTTATGACAGATACGGCCAAGATGGCTGATTGCGTTCTGCCGGGGGCCTTTCCCGCCGAGAAGAACGGAACCTTTACGAATCAGGAGGGTAGGGTTCAGGCCATGAGGCGCCTGAAATCTGCGCCCGGCGAGGCCAAGGGTGATCTTAAGATAATCTCTTCTTTAATAGAGAGGCTCTCTTCTGATAGTGGCTCTGGCATTAAGGCCTGTTCAGGACATATCTTTGATGAGATAAGAAGCGTTTCTTCGGCTTACGCGGATGTAAGCCTTAAGTTTAATAACAAGAAGAATAAAGAGAATAATCTTGACAACAGGGAGGCCCTTGTAGGGGTAGCTGAGGGGGGCTTTAGCCCCGCACTCTTATCAGTCAAGTGCTCATCTTCAGCAGAGACAGGAGATGGTGAGTTTCTTCTTGTAACAGGCAATACTCTCTTTCATTCAGGGCGACTCTCCCATCAGTCACCTACTCTGACTGGGCTGCAAAAGGGCGCCGCTCTTGAGATAAGCGAGGCCGATGCTTCGGCACTGGGAATTTCTAACGGTGCAGAGGCCTCTGTCTCCGGTAACGGCTATGAGGTTGTACTCTCTGTTAGAGCGAGAAAAGGCATGAGAGAGGGAGTCGCATATATACCGGAGTTTTTTCCCGGCGTTTTTGTTGGAAGATTTTTTCCCGACGGGGTATCTGTACCTGTAGTGAGAATTAGAAAACCCTGATCCGGATTTCTTCGGGGCCGGCTGGAAGGTCGGAGGGGGGGCGGAGTTGAGTGGGAGAGAAGGAGTAAGTGGGGAATAGAGAGGGTATGTTAACTCGAAAAATTGTTCTCAGAGTGAGACTCCTAAAAGAAGCCTCTTTAATAAGAGGCGGAGGTGTACTATGATAGACCCTGAACTTCTAAGAGAGCAGCAGTTCTTTTCCGACCTTACTGATGATGAGGTGAAAGTAGTAGCCGGTGTTACGCAGAAGGCGAGTTATAACCTCGGCGATACTATCTTTAAGGAATCCGAGGACGGTCAGTCCATATATATAATAAAGAAAGGCGAGGTTAAGGCCTGTAAGACGGCCCCTGACGGAGAGCTTTTTACGCTGACTATAATGAGGGAAGGCGAGATATTCGGTGAGATGAGTTTCCTTGACGGCAGGCCTCACACCTCTACCATCGTGGCCATCGCAGATCTTAAGGTCTATGTAATAAACAGGAAGGACTTTGAGAGCATAATAGAAGGTCATCCCTGGGTTGCTTATAAAATTATGAAAAACATTGTCTTTACTATTCACGCCATTGTGCGCGGCATGAACTCGCGGTACATGGAGATGATAAACTACATGTGGGGCAGAAAACGCTTTAATTAGGGCGGCCTCTTGGCTCTGGTAAGATTGCGCAGCCAATTGAGTGGTAAGGTTTTATTTAAGAGAAAATATGTGACGTAAGAAGTTAATTTTTAGGGCGGTTGACAATGATAGACACAGCTCTTATATGGACAATAATAGTCATGGTGATTAAGGTAGGTGTTCTTACCATGATACTCTTCTCTCTGCCTATGCCCCTTACGTGGCTTGAGAGAAAGGTAGCCGGCCATATACACGCCAGGCTTGGCCCTTTCAGGGTAGGTCCTCATGGAATTATGCAGCCCCTTGCCGATACCATAAAGTTGCTCTTTAAAGAGGATATCGTTCCTGATAAGGCCGACAAATTTATCTTTAAGCTCGCTCCACTTATAGCCATGATACCTGCCTTTGCAGTATTTGTGGCCATTCCTGTGGGCGGTACGTGGACTGTGCCCTTTATCGACATGGAGGTTAACCTCTATGTGACGGATATGAACGTGGGTCTGCTTTATATCCTTGCCATGGGCGGTCTTGGCATCTACGGCATTATCTTTGGCGGCTGGGCCTCAAACAGCAAGTACGCCCTTCTTGGCGGTATGAGAAGCGCGGCGCAGATGATTAGCTACGAGGTGGCTCTGAGTTTTGCCGCCGTAGGCGTTGTGATGATGTCCAACTCCCTTAGCCTCGTTGATATTGTAAATACGCAGGGCGGCGGGTTCTGGAACTGGAATTTCTTCTATCTGCCTGTTGGGCCTGTGTGGTTCTTTATCTTCATAATCGCCGGCTCTGCGGAGATAAACCGTATACCCTTTGACCTTGCCGAGGACGAGGGTACCCTCGCCGCGGGCTTCCATACAGAGTACAGCGGCATGAAGTTCTCCTTCTTTATGCTCGCAGAATACATAGCCCTTGTTACTATCTCCGTCCTTGCCGTAGTACTATTTTTTGGCGGCTGGCATCCCCCGATAGACTATACACTGCCATTTGTACCAATAGCCTTTATCTGGCTCTTCTGGTTTGTAATAAAAGTAGTGGTCTTTATCTATATGTTCATGTGGGTACGTTTCACCCTGCCAAGATACAGGTACGATCAGCTGATGAATATAGGGTGGAAGATATTAATACCAATATCTCTTGTGAATATCCTTATTACAGGGTTCATGAGAATATAGCGGTACTGACTTATTTCTGAGGTGTGGTTTTATGAAGTGTGGCTGTGGAGCCGGAAAGAGAATTAGAGATTTTGCAAAGAGCGTGCTCTTTCTGGATTTTATAAAGGGAATGCACGTTACTCTGCGCTACCTCTTTTCCAAGAGCATAACCATTAGGTATCCTGATGAGGAGAAGTGGATACCATATCAGAGGTTCAGGGGGCGTCATACACTTAATAAGACCTCTGAAGGTAAAGAGCTTTGTGTTGCCTGCGAGCTATGCTCCAAGGCCTGCCCCACAAAGTGTATAACTGTCATACCCATGGAGGATGATACGGGTATTGGCATAACTGACAGAGTGGCTAAGGTCTGGACGGTTGACCTTGTGAGGTGTCTATTCTGCGGTTACTGCGAGGACGCATGCCCTACACGCGCCGTGAGGCTCGGTCGTGAGTATGAGTGTTCAACCTCGGATATAAGACGGACAAAGTTTGAGAAAAGAGAGCTTCTTTTACCGCAGTCCGTACCGGAGCAGGTAAAAGGCGGCGCTATAGCTAAGGCAAAGTTTATTAGAGATAAAGACGGTATTAAGGTTGTTGCCAACCTTGGTAAGATGAAAAAGATGCACTGGTAGCCTCTTTGACGTTGTAAGAGGATTTTAAGCCGAGGTTTGCCAGGTAAGAAGGGCGCAGTATCAGTTCAATATAAGCACTGCTCGCCGCAAAAGCGGAGAGAGGTTTTTAACAAAGTAAATTCCCGAGGATTATGGAACAGATCTTTTTCTATATATTCGCCGTAATAGCCGTAGTAGCGGCGGTCTCAGTGGTAGTCTCACGTAACCCCGTGCATAGCGCGTTATTTCTTATCGTTACTCTCTTGCAGGTGGCGGCTATCTTTGTTTTGCTCCGCGCTCCATTCCTCGCCGCCGCGCAGGTCTTTGTATATGTCGGCGCCGTAATGGTCTTGTTTCTCTTTGCCGTCCTTGTCCTGGATATAAGAAAAGAGAGTGTTGTAGAGTATATGCACAGTCATGCATTTGCCGCAGTTGGCGCCGTAGTCGCGCTCTTTGCAGTACTGACGTTCATAGCTTCGCGGGGCGCGATAACCGTTGCCAAGGGCGGATACGGAGAGACAGTCCTGGCTAAGAATGTAGAGGTTGTGGGTAGAGCCCTCTTTACGAAGTATATATTCCCCTTTGAGGTGGTCTCCTTCCTGCTGCTAATCGCCCTTGTAGGGGCTATAGTGCTCGTTATGAACGAGAAGGGCTCCAGATAAGATGATTCAAATAAGGTTGAAAAAGACATGGTAACTTTAACGCATTTTCTTGTTCTTAGTTTTCTTCTCTTCTCTATCGGCGTTGCCGGAGTGCTGATGAGAAGGAATATTATAATAGTGCTTATGTCAATGGAGCTTATATTCAACTCCGTTAATATCAGCCTCGCTGCTTTTTCATATTATTTGCATTCGCTTTCAGGTACGGTCCTTGTGGTCTTTAATATAACTATAGCCGCTGCAGAGGTCGCCATAGGTCTTGCTATCTTTGTTGCCGTATACCGCAGGCGTAAGACTGTTTATGTAGATGAACTTAATAAACTGAGGTACTGATGTATATCTGGGTGCTGCTTTTTCTACCACTTTTATCTGCTGTCCTTATAACCCTTGTGACGAGGCGTTCCAAGGAATTGAGTTCCTATATCTCTATCGCTGCGGTTATAGCCTGCTTTTTCATAGTCTTGCCTATCTTTCTGAAATTTATAGGCGCTCCTCATACAGAGCCGCTTGAGGGCTCCTTCCGATGGATAGGTGTTCCGGGTATCCTTGTTGAGATAGGCTATCTTATTGATCCGTTAAGTGTTCTCATGCTATTTATCGTCACCTTTGTTGGTAGCCTCATACATATATATTCACGTGGATATATGCACGGGGATCCGGGGTATTCGAGGTTTTTCGCCTGCCTCTCGCTCTTTATATTTTCCATGCTGGGCATTGTTCTCGCGAATAACCTTATAATGATCTACATCTTCTGGGAGCTTGTGGGGCTTAGCTCCTATCTGCTTATAGGTTTTTACTTTGAGAAACCCGCGGCAAGTAACGCGGCTAAGAAGGCCTTTCTTGTTAACAGAATAGGCGACTTTGGTTTTGCCCTCGGTATCTTCGTTATCTTTTACGCATCAGGGTCTTTTAATTTTGTAGAGATCGAGCATCAGGTTCTGGCGGGGCATCTCTCGCCTAATACAATGCTACTTGGTTCCTTGCTCTTGTTCTGCGGGGCCGTTGGTAAGTCGGCGCAGTTTCCGCTGCACGTATGGCTGCCTGACGCGATGGAAGGCCCAACGCCTGTATCTGCCCTTATTCACGCCGCTACAATGGTTGCCGCAGGTGTTTACATGCTCGCGAGGATATCTTTTCTTCTGTACGCGGCCCCTCCTGCCGCTACGACAGTCATTGCTTATACCGGTGCGATAACTGCACTCGGCGCGGCCCTTCTCGCTCTTGGTCAATCGGATATCAAGAGGGTAATAGCCTTTTCCACTCTGAGTTCTCTTGGATACATGGTCTTGAGTGTTGGCGTCGGCAGCGCAACGGGCGGTATGTTCTATCTTATGACTCATGCCTTTTTCAAGGCTCTGCTCTTTCTCTGTGCAGGAAGCGTAATCCATGCCTGCCACACAAACGACATCTGGCACATGGGGGCACTCTCACCAAAGTTGAAGATAACTGCGGCTACCTTTATACTCGGCAGTTTTGCCATGATGGGCGTCTTCCCCTTCAGCGGTTTCTGGAGTAAGGACGAGATACTCAGCGCCGCCTTTGCCCATGGAGATATGGTGCTATATGGTGCCGGTGTCCTGACGGCCTTTCTTACGGGCATCTTCATGACAAAACTCATACTCGTGACTTTCTTTGGAAAAAAGAGGTATCATGGAACCCCCCATGAATCACCTCCATCTATGACTATACCACTTATTATTCTCGCTTTTTTTGCCGTCTTTGTCGGCCTTGTAGGGTTGCCTCATCTTGAGCCCAACTTTGGATCTTTTCTCGGGCTGCATGCGCCTCATCACGGCGCTGAGCATGGCTTTAATATGACAGTGGCTATAAGTTCAACTATAGTTGTCTTTGCCGGCATAATTGTAGGTTACCTTACCTACTACACAGGCACTATAAACCCTGACAGGATGTATCTGCGTTTCAGGGGCGCCTATGCACTCCTTGAGAACAGGTTCTACATAGATCATTTTTACGACAACTTCATCGTCGCAAAGATATACAACCAGGTGGCGCGGATATCAACTTATATCGAGGTCAATATAATTATTAACTTCATGATCAACGGCTCTGCTTATATTGTTAGACACGTGGGGCTCTTTCTTCGCTCTACAATAACGGGCGGAGTACAGCATTATGCGTTTTTCATGGTCTCAGGCGTAGTTGCCTTGATAATACTATACGCTTTAATCTAATGATAAGGGCTGCTTCGTCCTCTTTGGCGTAGCGGACACTTAAACTAAGAAAAAAAGGTAAAAAACGTGGAAGGCTTTCCAGTAATATCGGCGATAATCCTCGCGCCTCTCATAGCCGTACTCATTCTTCTCTTTGTAAAAGAAGAGAACGAGGGGTTTATACACGGCCTCGCTGTGGTGGCAACATCTATCCCCCTCGCCCTCTCCGTCTATCTGCTTTTTGCCTATGACATGGCAAAGGGCGGTTATCAGTTTGAGGAGAATATTCCCTGGGTTAAATCAATGGGTATTAATTATCACGTCGGAGTTGACGGGATAAGTATAGCAATGGTTCTATTGACCTCCATTGTCATTTTTACCGCTGTATTTGTCTCTTGGAAAGGGATAACACACAGGATTAAAGAACATTATATCTTCCTGCTCCTGCTCGTTGCCGGCGTATTTGGTGTCTTTACATCATTAGATCTGCTCTGCTTTTACTTCTTTTACGAGCTTGCCGTTATACCCATGTACCCTCTTATTGGTATCTGGGGCAGTGCGAACCGCGAATACGCGACGATGAAACTTACCCTTTATCTCAGCCTCGGCGCAGTCTTTGCCATGCTTGGTATTTTGTCAATATACTTTGTGGCCGGTGCCCAGACCGGACATTATACCTTTGATATGGTGCAGCTCAGCCATGTTACCTTTGCAAAGGGCTACCAGATTAAGGTCTTTTTGCCTCTCCTTATAGGTTTTGGCGTACTTGTTCCCCTTGCGCCCTTCCATTCATGGTCTCCTATTGGTCATGCCGCCGCGCCTTCTGCTGTAAGTATGCTGCATGCCGGCGTCTTGATGAAAATAGGCGCTTACGGAATACTGCGCGTTGCCATGGGGCTGCTCCCTGAGGGGGCGGCATTCTGGATGCCTGTTGTAGCTATATTATGCCTTGTGAATATATTTTACGGCGGTATGGTAGCCATGCACAGAAAGGACATGAAGTTCATGGTCGGTTATTCTTCATCGAGTCACATGGGTTATGTTCTTCTGGGTTTTGCCACTTTGAACCATATTGGCGTTAACGGCGCCGTGCTTCTTATGTTCGCTCACGGTATAATGACGGCACTTGCCTTCTCACTTATAGGCTTTATATACGATCAGACCCACACGAGGATGATGTACGACCTTCGTGGTCTTGCAGGGAAGCTTCCCTTTGTTGCTATTGCCTTTGCAGTTATGGCATTTGCCTCAAGCGGTCTGCCGGGGCTTGCCAACTTTGCCGCCGAGGTGATGATATTCGTCGGTGCCTTTAAGGATTATCCCGTACAGGTCGTTATCTCTGTCTTTATGATTATTGTTACGGCCACATATATGCTTAGGGCTATAAAAAATGTATTTTTCTGTGAGGAGATGAAGAGATGGGAAGGTGTTAAGGACGCCACTGGATTTATTGAGAAGTTCCCATTCATCATTCTTATAGTAGTGCTCTTTATAGTAGGTTTTTATCCCTCTATCCTTATTGATGTTATTAACAGCGGTGTAGATACATTGCTTTCACGCATACCGGTCTTACCACCGAGTTGAGTTTAGTGCCGCGATTAGCGGATTTTTGATACACGTTAGAAGGATTTTGTAAAATGAATATGCACGTATATAGACTTATACCGGAGTTTATACTCCTTGGAACGGCCCTTATCTTCCTTGTTGTAAGTTTTTTTATGCCAAAGGGGGCCTCTAAAGGGTCAAGGAAGATTTTTGGTGTCGTTGGAATCGTCGCCGCTGTTGTCTCGGCGGGAAGCCTTTTCTGCGCCAGCGCAGGCCCGGCCCTCTCCGGTATGTTTGTGCAAGACAGTGTCTCTATCTTTTTTAAGGGCCTTTTTCTTATTGTACTGATATTTGTACTCTTTACGACAATAAAGTATGAGTCTCACATATCGCAGTGGAAGACGGAATTCTACGCCCTCCTGCTCTTCTCAACCGTTGGTTTTATGTTTATTGCCTCAAGTTTTGACTTTATTAGTTTTTACGTCTCCCTTGAGTTTGTGGCTGTTACTCAGTACGTGCTTGTCTCTTTCAGAAAGGAGAATCCCGAGGGTATTGAGTCTGGGCTGAAGTACCTTGTGACAGGTGCGCTTTCTTCAGGTTTTCTTCTTTATGGCATTAGTTTTATCTACGGCGCTACCGGCTCAACTGGTTTCGCCGAGGTTGCGGCTATCGCGAGGGAAGGCTCCGCGAGCGGGCCATATCTGCTCATAGGAATCGCTCTTGTGGTGATAGGTATTACCTTTAAGATATCGGCTCTTCCATTTCATGTATGGGCTCCTGATGTGTATCAGGGCGCGCCTACTCCAATTACGGCCTTTCTCGCATCTGGCTCAAAGGCCGCTGGTTTTGTAATCCTCATGCGTATACTCTTTACGGCACTGGGCTCGGTAAAGAGTGAGTGGATGATTCTCGTAGCGGTTATCTCCGGCGCTACACTGATATTTGGAAACCTCGCGGCAATGCCGCAAAAGGATATAAAGAGACTTCTCGCCTATGGCGGTATTGGTTCTGCAGGTTATCTTCTTATGGCCGTTGCCGCGGCAACCTCGCTTGGCGCCGGTGCAGTAATGTTTTATCTCGTAGTTTACTCATTCTCCATATTGGCGAGTTTTGTTGCCATTGTCATTGTGTTTAACAATGAGGGCTCTTATCTCATCAGTTCTTTTACGGGGCTTTCGCAGCGCTCGCCACTGCTTGCCGCTACACTATTTATTGGACTTCTTTCCATGGCGGGCATACCTCCCCTCGGCGGCTTTATTGCCAAGTTTTATCTCATCGCTGCAGCCGTGCAGAGCGGTTTTATAGTCCTTGCCGTAATAGGCGTAATAATGGCCATAGTTGCAATGTACTACTACCTCCTTGTAATTAAGAGTATGTATCTAAGGCAGCCTGTGAATCCTGAGCCCATTCATATTGATTGCGCTACTCGTATCGTTTTATATGTGCTCAACATATTAATTGTTTGCCTTGGTGTCTACCCCGGCCCGCTGACAGATTGGGTTATGGGTATCTCTAAGGTATTATTTTAGTTTAAAACGGGGGTTATATATTATGGCAGATGACCATAGCCATGGGCGCAGAAGTTCAGATGCGGGTGTAATAACCGGAAAGATGATAGTACGTGATATTATCAATGCATGTCCGCAGGCCGAGGTAATCATCAAAAAGCATCTCGGAGCGGCCGCTCTTATAGTGCCGGGCTCAAGAGTTGAATCTTTAGAGTATCTTGTTGCCATGAATGATTATCATGAATCAACTGTTTTGGCGGAGCTTAATGAGGTGTGCAAGATAGCTCCTGCCAAGGTTGGGCATTTCTAATCCTCTCTACATCACGCAATGACTAATGAAAACTTTCCGAATGCCTCAATTGAGGTCAAGGTATTATGCCCTGCCAAGGTAAACCTTTTTTTACGAATACTAAGAAAAAGGCCAGACGGTTATCACGAGATATACTCCCTTCTTCAATCACTCTCTTTATACGACGAGCTTACGATATATGTCGGCAGCGGCACTGGGGAAATTACCCTTGAGACCGATTCTGCGTTAATCCCTGTTGATAGTAGTAATTTGGCCTATCAGGCGGCGGAGCTCTTTCTAAAGAGTACCGGTTTAACCGGTAAATCCATATATATAAAGATTAAAAAGGTGATACCTGTTGGAGCGGGGCTTGGCGGCGGTAGCTCCGACTGCGCCGGTGTATTGATGGCTTTAAATAAAATCTTTTCCACCGGTCTCTCTCATAAGTCCCTCATGGATCTTGGCGCCTCTCTGGGATCTGATATGCCTTTTTTTATCATGCAAAAACCGGCAATAGCAACTGGCAGAGGTGAGGCCTTAAAAGAGGTGCAGCTGCCTCCTCTTTATTATGTCTTGATAAATCCAGGTTTTTCAGTCTCAACCAAGTGGGTTTATGAGAATTTGAGCTTGACAAATACTGTTGAAGATAATATGTTATTTAATTCAAATAGGTTTTTCAAGAGTGCCAAAGGCCTTTATGAGTGGCTTAAAAACGATCTTGAAGCCGTTACGTGCGCAAAGTTTCCGGAGATACTTGATATTAAGAAGGCCCTTTTGGAGAGCGGGGCTGAGGTTGCTCTTATGTCAGGTAGCGGACCAACGGTATTTGGTCTCTTCAGGGTTAAAGATGCGGCAGAACAGGCATTTGCTCTCATGAAAGAACGATTTGCCAAGAGAGATTTTCCCATCTTCTTCGCAAATGGGTTGTAGGCATTGGCCTTGTTGAAGGGGATTTTGGCCTTGCTCCCTTAATTTTTTTTTGATTATTCCTCTTATGCTTCTCAGGTGTTAGTGGGGGGTGAGCGTTTTTTGTCTGTTCTTCTTATGATATGAGCAAATTAAGCATAGGATTTTAATTGTAGTATGACGGAGTTCTTGAGCTGAAGGCATCTTTGTAGAGCTGATTATTGCTTTCATTAACATGGATCTCTTAACTTTAGCTTGCGGCTTACCGGTATGTAGAATTGGGGCGTCGCCAAGCGGCAAGGCACGGGGTTTTGATCCCCGCTATCGGAGGTTCGAATCCTCCCGCCCCAGCCATAGTGTTTAACTTTTTTTATTCATCAAGGTGTGCTTGTAAATGAAAAATATAAGATTATTTTCCGGTAATTCCAATAGGTCTCTCTCCTTGGAGATTGCCTCTCATCTTGGAGTTGAGGTTGGCAAAGCCGAGGTGAAGACTTTTAGCGATGGAGAGATATGTGTTGATATTCAAGAGAGTGTAAGGAGCCGTGAGGTATATGTGGTTCAGTCCACATCTTCACCGGTTAACCACAACCTTATGGAGCTTCTTATAATGCTTGATGCCCTGAAAAGGGCCTCTGCCCTGTCTATTACGGCTGTTATCCCTTATTACGGTTACGCGAGACAGGACAGAAAGGTTGCTCCGAGGACGCCGATAACTGCGAAGCTTGTTGCCGATCTGATAGCCGCTGCCGGTGCGACGCGTGTTGTCTGTATGGACCTGCACGCCGGGCAGATACAGGGCTTTTTTGATATTCCCGTTGATAACCTCTATGCTACTCCTGTGCTGATGGAACATATTGGTGGTCGTTTTGATGATAATGTCGTTATTGTCTCCCCTGATGCAGGTGGCGTGGAGAGAACGCGTGCCTTTGCCAAGAGGCTCGGTGCGAGTATAGCTATTATTGATAAGAGGCGCAGCGCGCCGAATGTCTCTGAGGTAATGCATGTTGTAGGCGATGTAAACGGTAAGACAGCTATACTCCTTGATGATATGATAGATACGGCTGGTACTATCTCGCAGGCCGCTAATGCCCTCAAGGGTTTTGGAGCCAGTGAGGTATATGCCTGCTGTACTCATCCCGTGCTCTCAGGGCCAGCTATAAGCCGTCTTGAGGCATCGCCTATAAAAGAACTGGTAGTGACTAATACCATTCCCCTTAGTGAGAGTGGAAAAGCTTGTGGTAAGATTAAGGTCGTATCCATAGGCCCTCTGCTTGCCGAGGCTATAAAGAGAATACATAGCGGGGACTCAGTAAGTTCCCTCTTTGTCTGAGATATGTAGAGTTTTTACGTTTTTAAAAAAACAATTTTCTAATTTTACTTAATAATGATATCCACGGAGGAATTTTAAAGATGGCACAGGAAGAGATAAGCCTGCCGGCTGGTTTAAGAAATGTTACGGGTAGGGCTGTAGCCCGAAGTCTTAGAAGAGAAGGTAGAGCTCCGGCTGTGTTATATGGGCCTGGAATAGAGAAGTCCATGGCTCTAAGCCTTAACAGAAAAGAACTTGAGAAGGTGCTTCATCTCTCTGCCGGTGCAAATGTAATTGTTACCCTTGAGATAGAAGGCGGCGATAAAAAGACGGCTATGTTTAAAGAAGTCGTTCGCCATCCTGTACACGATACTATAGAACATGTTGATCTTATACACGTGGTCTATGGTCAGCTTATGACCGTAGAGGTTCCCATACACATAGTTGGTAAGGCGCAGGGAGTTGTGCTCGGAGGTATTGCCCAGCACGGCGCAAGGAAGATGACTGTGGAGTGCCTGCCAAGAGGTATTCCTGATAGTCTTGAGGTGGATATTACGGAGCTTGGTATCGGTGATGCCATTCACATAAAGGACGTGCCCCTGCCTGAGGGTGTGAAGCTTGCCGATGATGCTGAGCTTACTGTTCTTTCCATTGTAGCTCCGGCTGCTGAGGAAGAGGTCAAGAGCGAGGAAGAGGCGGCCGAGGAGCTGGCAAAGAGTTTTGAGGAGAAGGAAGAGAAGCCTACTGAAGAATAATTGCCGGGGTAGGCGGTTGATAATCTCTTTTGCTTATTGCCGCTATCGTGCGTTAGTCTTAATTTGAGAGATATACAGGAAAATAGATTTGTTACTTATAGCCGGTCTTGGAAATCCTGGCAGTGAATATGTGAACACTCGCCACAATGTAGGGTTCATGCTTATTGACAGGCTTTTGCGACGGCATGGAATAAAATGCTCATCTCGTGCAAGCGGGGCCCTCTGGGGAAGAGGTAGCATTAATGGCGAGGACGTTGCGTTAATAAAGCCAATGTCCTTTATGAACCTTAGCGGAAAGGCTGTCGGGGCCTTTGTCCGTAAATTTTCACTGCCTCTCTCGTCAGTCTTAGTCATACTTGATGATTGTGAGCTGCCCCTTGGAGCTTTAAGAATGAGACCGAGAGGTGGCAGCGGCGGGCATAATGGGCTACGGTCTGTTATAGAGGTCTTAGGCGGGGCAGATTTTCCAAGATTACGCCTTGGTATAGGCAGACCCGAATGCGGGGATCTTACGTCACATGTACTCGGTTCATTCAGCTTTGAGGAACGAGAGACGCTTGACGAGATGCTTGAAAGGGCGCTTACTTCCGTAGAGGTATTTATCGCAGAAGGTGTTGTAGCTTCGATGAACAGGTTTAATTAGCCGTTAATGGGCTGTAACGCAGCAGGATAGCCCCTTTGGTCTGTATAATCACTTAGGAAAGGAGTTAATAAAAATTATGGGATTTCTTACAACTCTCGCTCCTCTACTTGGAATCGGCGGGCTTATTCTCGCCGGTATCATGTATTCTGTCGTTACCAGGCAGCCCGATGGTAATGAAAAAATGCGTGAGATAGCAGCTCTCATTCATGACGGGGCTATGGTTTATCTTACGAGGCAGTACAAGATACTCTTTATTGTTGTTATCGCTGCGGCAATCGCCCTTACAATTTTTATAGGTTTCTCTACAGCTATCGCCTATATCTTCGGTGCGGCCTTCTCTATGCTCGCAGGTTTCTTTGGCATGAAAGGGGCTACAAAGGCTAATGTGAGGACGGCTGAGGCGGCTCAGAGGCATAAACCTAATCCCGGTAAGGCCCTTAGTGTTGCCTTTATCGGCGGATCTGTCATGGGGTTATCCGTCGCGAGTCTCGGTCTTGTTGGTATAGGAATATTTTTCTACCTCTATGGATACCCGGAGACATCCTCTGTGATAAACGGTTTTGCAATGGGCGCGTCTTCTATAGCACTCTTTGCCAGAGTAGGCGGAGGTATATATACAAAGACAGCTGACGTTGGAGCCGACCTTGTTGGTAAGGTTGAGGCCGGTATCCCTGAGGACGACCCGCGTAACCCAGGTGTTATCGCCGATAATGTTGGAGATAACGTAGGTGACGTTGCGGGGCTCGGAGCTGATATATTTGAGTCTTATGTTGGCTCCATTATTGCTACTATTGCCCTTGGAGCAACAGTAATAGCAGGCACCACTTCTGCAAAGCTCGGCACCAATATGGCCCTTATGTCCTATCCGCTTATACTTGCCATGGTGGGCCTTATCGCCTCCGTAATAGGCATAGGCGCCATGAAGTATCTTGAGAGGTTTAACCCCGCCTCAGCGCTTCGATACTCTACTTTTATAGCCACAGGTATTTTTCTTGTCCTGGGTTTTTTAAGCACATTTGCCTCACATGTAGCCGTAACAGTATATGTGGCTGTTTTTGCAGGTTGTATCTGCGGTATAGCAATCGGGCTTATTACTGAATATTACACCTCTTCGAGGCCTGTTCACAGGATAGAGGAGGCAAGTGAGACTGGCGCGGCCACTAACATAATAAGCGGTCTTGCCGTTGGTCTTGAGAGTACAGTATTGCCGCTTATTGCTATATGTGTTGCTATATTCGTGGCCAATCACTTCGCCGGTCTCTATGGCATCGGTATCGCGGCCGTAGGAATGCTGGCAACTACGGGAATAATCATGAGTGTTGACGCCTATGGCCCTATTGCAGATAACGCAGGCGGTATATCGGAGATGAGCGGACTTGGTGAGGACGTACGTGAGATTACCGATAGTCTCGATGCCCTTGGTAATACTACGGCGGCCATAGGAAAGGGTTTTGCTATCGGTTCCGCTGCCTTAACGGCGCTTGCCATGTTTTCCGCCTACAGCCAGGCCATTACCATGAAGCTTGGTCACAGTTTTGAGATTGTTATTACCGACCCCAAGGTGGTAATAGGGCTCTTTATCGGCGGCACCTTGCCCTTCCTTATAGGCGCGCTTACTATGACAAGTGTTGGTAAGGCCGCCTTTAAGATGGTTAATGAGATTAGAAGGCAGTTTAGAGATATACCCGGTCTTCTTGAGGGCAAAGAGGGCGTAAAGCCCGATGTCAAGAAGTGCATTGATATCAGTACAAAGGCCGCTCTTACGGAGATGATACTTCCAGGTCTGATTGCTCTTGGTATGCCTCTCATAATTGGTTTTATCCTCGGCCCCTATGCCCTTGGCGGTATGCTTGCAGGTGCCACGGTAACTGGCGTTCTTCTCGCTATCTTCATGGCAAACGCAGGCGGCGCCTGGGATAATGCCAAGAAATTTATTGAGCAGGGTAGTCATGGCGGCAAGGGCTCAGATGCGCACAAGGCTGCTGTTGTTGGAGATACAGTTGGCGATCCATTTAAGGATACATCAGGGCCTTCAATGAACATACTTATCAAACTCATGAGTGTTGTATCCTTAATCATTGCTCCGCTACTTGTATAAGCAGGTAATTGAATAAGGTGAGTTGTTTAATCGCTCTACTTTAAATGAGATATTATGTGTTGAGTTGGGGCGGTGTAAGTCAACCGTCCCAATTCTTTTTTAGTGAGATAGGTCTTGTGCTTAATGCGTCTGACTTATGATTTTTATTTTTAATTGCGAGGTTATTGGCTCATGGGTTTTAATTGCGGCATAGTGGGGCTTCCAAACGTCGGCAAATCTACTATCTTTAATGCTATGACAGATGCCGGGGCTGTTTCTTCCAACTATCCTTTTACAACAATCGATCCTAATGTTGGAATGGTAGTTTTGAGAGACAGTAGGCTTGATAAATTGGCTGAGATTGTAAAGCCTGAGAGGATTCTGCCTACGGCTGTTGAATTTGTTGATATAGCCGGTCTTGTAAAGGGCGCGAGCCGTGGTGAGGGGCTTGGCAACCGATTTCTCGGCAATATCCGTGAGGTAGATATGATAGCCCATGTTGTGAGGTGTTTTGACGACCCCGGTGTTGTTCATGTGGCAGGTAAGATTTCCCCTGTAGATGATATAGATGTTGTGGAGACAGAACTAATGCTCGCGGATCTTGACGCTGTTACCAGGAGATGTGATCGTATTGCCAAGACAGTAAAGTCCGGCGACAAAGAGGCCATTAAGATGTTTGCTCTTTATGAGGAGCTTAAAAAAGCCCTTGAGGCTGGACAGCCCGCAAGAAAGATTCTTACTGAAGAGACGACTCCACTGGTAAAAGATCTATGCCTCATTACGGCAAAACCGGTTATTTATGTGGCTAATGTTGGCGAGGACGACCTTGATGGAAGCAGTGAGGCCGCCTTAAGCGTTCGCATGGCCGCCGAGAAGCTTGGAGGCGGATTTGTTGCCATGTGCGGCTCCATTGAGTCGGAGTTGTCTGAGATGGGTGAAAATGACCGCGGTGAATTTCTTGAGGGTCTTGGCCTGAGTGAGTCAGGCCTTGATAGACTTGCTCGTGCCTCTTACAGCCTTCTGGGTCTTATTACGTATTTTACCGCAGGTAAGGTGGAGGTGCGGGCATGGACAGTTCGAGACGGGGCCAAGGCCCCTGAGGCGGCCGGTGTTATACACAGCGATTTCGAACGCGGTTTTATTAAGGCCGAGGTGATAAAGTATGATGACTTTATAGAATGGCAGGGTGAGGCACGATGCAGGGAAAAAGGCCTTGTCAGGATAGAGGGTAAAGAATATACTGTTCAAGATGGTGATATACTACACTTCAGGTTTGCTACATGAGTTTTTCTTCAGGCCTTCTCTTCGTTCTTCTCCTGTCTTAACCTCTCTTAATATCTCACTTTTTTTAAACTATATGCTGATGTAATTAAATATGTTCTTGACAAGAACATAAATATGCTGTATAATACTATTCATAATATATTGAATAACTAACTTACCACAACCGGCGCTATCTACAGTAATGATAAAATTCCTCTCTGACAGGCGTAATGTCGCGTTATTTAGTTATTTTTTCAGAGCCGCTGTTTTGTTCCGCAGTACTTCTCAATTTCCCTCATATAAATCAATAGTTAAGTAGCGTTATTTTTATCGCTTTATGTGTGAAGGATACGCACATTTGGAGAGTTTTTTGACCCTTTTTTTTATTCATTTTTAAGAGAGATGAGATTTGGCGGGTAAAATTAAGATAGATGCGGATATTTTCTACGGGAAGCTTAGCGGGGACGGGCTCAGTCTTAGAGATCTTTTGTGGCCCCTCTCTAATCTCAGCCCGCGAGAACGAGCTGTTTTTATGGAATATCATTATTGGAGTACTCATATGAGAGTCATTGCTAAGAGTCACAGAATTTCACTTGGGAGGGCTTATGAAATACTCTACAGATCAGAAGAAAAAGTCGCATCAACAAGGACACAGGAGAAGGCGAAGGAAGATATCTATTTCCAGTCCTGAGGCTGAACCTTCGGTGAGTTGGAGTGAGTATAAGACTATTAGGCAGTATCAGTCTCTTGGCGACGTTCTTGACGAGTTTAAGATATATGGTTTTGCCGCTGGTGTTGAGCATATACTTGAGAAAAATATGTTATTTGAGAGAGATAACGGTCATTATTGGCTGACCTCAGATAAGAAGAAATAGGTTAGTGTTTTATAGATTTTTCAGATATATATTCTGTATATAAGTTTTTTCGAGATTTATTTTTTATGTTTTAGATAGATTAGACGGAGTTAAAAAAATACCGCGAGGGTTAAAAACCTCGCGGTATTTTTTTGTCTTTAATTTACTCATTTTACACCGGGGGTAGAATAATTTGGCCCCTTTTCTCTTGGTAAAACAAGGCGTTAAGTTGAAAGGGGTAGAAAAAAAACACCATAGTGTGCAAGTAAATAAAATAATATCAGGAGGTCGCATCCATGAGAGACGTTTCCAATCTTGAGAGTAAAGGTTCAGGTGGGCTTGATTGGTTTAGACACCGTCAGCTTGGAACAAAAAAGGTTCTCTTGAGAGAGCCGGAGAGGTGCCTTGAGTGTGGCCATGTATTTATCAGCCTCTACCCGCTCGGTAGGTGCAATGATCACGATGGCCTTGAGGAGATTTGATCGATGAGTATTGAGAGTGTTGAGGCAACCTTTTATGTAGAGGGCTCCGGTGGCTTATTAGGTGCAGAGTTAAGTCATGATAGAGAAGAGCTTGCTTCTCAGATAATCCGTGAGGCTGAGACTGAGGCTTGGCGGGCAAGAGAAGTAGTGGAGGAGTGCTTAGTGGAAAAAGAGGTGATTAAGCAGGATCTGAGACAGGGGGACTCACGAGCTCCTTGCGGGCCAATCTCACTTGAGGCCATGGAAGGTATTAAAGCAGAGCATCGTAGGCTCTGGGAAAAGGTTAAAAAAAAATTAGTTGCAGGTATCTGCAAGAGAGATCTTAAGAAGGGCCTTGAGCAGTTAAAGGTAGCAAAATTAGCTGGAGATATATTAAGTCTCGTGGTCAGAGGTCAGAGACAGGCCTGGGGGTTAGATGCCCTCGAAGGAGAGCTTAGTGCCGATGATAGGGAGGAGATTATCGAAGAGATGGCATCCCTTACGGTACCATCGCGAGCAGATAAGACTCTGGAGTGAGAAAAAAAGATTTGCTGTAGTTACCGCCGGTAGACGCTCCGGTAAGACAGAACTCGCTAAACGAAGGCTTGTTATGAGACTTGCGGAGAAAAAATCCTGGAGCCCGCCTCGTTACTTTGCGGCGGCACCGACAAGAGAACAGGCAAAGAGAATTTTCTGGGCCGACCTTAAGAGACTCATCCCCTCAAAGTGGATTAAGAAGGTCTACGAGAGTGATCTCTGTATTAAGACGCGTTTCTTAAGTGAGCTCTGGGTCGTAGGTCTTGACAGGCCGCAGAGGATAGAGGGTATTGCCTGGGACGGCGGAGTTCTTGATGAGTACGCTGATATGAAGGCAACGGCCTGGACAGAGAACGTAAGGCCCGCTCTCTCTGACAGAGAGGGGTGGTGCTGGTTTATAGGTGTACCTGAGGGGTTCAATCATTTTAAGGATTTGGCGGATTACGCCCGTTCAGGGCAGGATCCGGACTGGGGCTATTACAGGTGGAATTCCGGCGATATTCTCCCCCGCGCTGAGATAGAGTCTGCCAAGAGAATGCTTGATGCGAGGACATTTCGTCAGGAGTATGAGGCGAGTTTTGAGGGGGCTACGGAGCGGGTATATTACGCTTACAGAGGCGAGAGGCATCTGGACAGCCATATCAGGTACGACGCTGATAAGCCGATAATACTCTGCTGCGATTTTAACGTAGACCCCTGCGTATGGATACTTGCACAGACAAATGGAAGAAGTGTCTATGTCTTTGATGAGATAGTTCTCCATAACACAAATACCGTAGAGATGGGTCGAGAATTTTTAAAAAAATACGGCAAGCACAGCGGCGGAGTAGTAGTTTACGGCGATTCCGCGGGCTCGGCAAGAAGCACTACCGGCAAAACTGACTATGTGCTTCTCTCAGAGCTTGGCCTTAGCAGGCAGCGGATAAAGCGCAGCAATCCTCCTGTAAAAGACAGGGTAAACGCAGTTAACAGTATGCTGGAGAACACCAGGAATGAGTGCAGGCTTTTTATACACCCTAAATGTGTCTTCCTGAGAAAGGATTTTGAGAGTGTAGTCTGGACTGAGGGCGGAGTGGAAATAGATAAGACAAACTCTGAGAGAACACATGCCACAGACGCCCTTGGATATTTTATTGAGTATGATTTCCCGCTAAAGACAATGAGATTTGATCCCTCAAGAAGATTTTATAAGTAAGAGCGCCTTTGTAAGAGAGTAAAGGCAAACAACCAAAGATGAGGTTACGGTGACAATAGAAGAGCTTGAGAAAACACATCCCCAATACGATGCCTGGGTTAAGGAGTGGATATTTCATATCAGGTCTTATCTCGGCGGTACTCTCTACAAGAAGGCCGATTATCTTCTTCAGCATCCCTTTGAGAGCGCCGCTAATTACAGGCGCCGTAAAGAGATAGCCTATTATTACAACTACTGCGGCCCCATTGTGGATATATTCGTATCTCATCTTTACAGAAGAAGCGCGAACAGGGATTTTGGTGCTCTTGCCTCCGATCCTTTATTTAAATCATTTCTCCGTGATGCCGACCACGAGGGCTCAAGTTTTACCCAGTTCATGCGCGACGCCCAGAGGTTTGCCTCAGTCTACGGCAGGGTATCTATTCTTGTAGACAGTCCAGAGAATTACGCCATGACAAGGGCCGAGGCTATTAGCGAGGATATCCGTCCCTATGTGAGCCTTGTAACGCCTGAGAACCTCCTTGACTGGTCTTTTACACGCCTTCCATCAGGTAAACCCGTTCTTGATAAGGTCAAGATACGCGAGGGGGAGAATACGTATCGTATCTGGACAAGAGAGTTATGGGAGTTGTGGGAGGTTGAGAGAGAGAGCGGCGAGGTAAGACTTCGCGGTTTTGGTGAGCATGGTCTTGGTCGTGTTCCCGTTGTGACGCTTTACAATAAGAGGAGCGGCATAAAGATGCTTGGGACCTCTGACTTACAGGATATAGCCGACATTAACAAGAATATTTATTATCTCTGTAGTGACGCCAAGGAGATTATTGAGAACACTGCCTTTCCAATGCTCGCCATGCCTTACTCAAAGACTGGCAGTGATGAAGATAGGGAGATAGGCCCAAGGAATATACTTCAGTACGACCCTGCAGAGCCAAATGCAAAACCATATTGGTTAGAGCCTCCTCACTCCTCACTTACGGAGATACGTGAGTGGGTTAGGCAAGACATCGCCGAGATACACAGGATTGCTAAACTTGGCGGCGTGAGGTCGGCGGAAGATTTTTCTCATACAAGATCGGGCATTGCCATTGAGCTTGAGTATCAGCAGCTCTATGCAACACTTGCCGAGAAGGCCGATAACATCGAGCAGGCAGAGTCTGCTGTTCTTGATCTTTGGGCGAGGTGGTCGGGGGGCCGCTTTGATGGTTTTATTGATTACCCCGATGACTTTTCCGTAAGGGATATGGCAAGGGATCTTGATAACGCGATGAAGGCCCAGTCAGCAGTGGTGGACTCAAAGACCTTTCGTAAAGAGCTGCAGAAAAAAATAGCTGCAACAGTATTGCCAAAGATGGAAGAAAGTCTGAAGGCTGTGATCAGGCAGGAGATAGAGGAAGGTGCGGCAGAGGGTACACATTCTGTAAAAGAGACCCCAATTGAGAGAAAGGGAGGAAAGAGTGAGCAACAGTTACCTTGACAAAGAGGCCTTAAGTACGGCCAAGAGGCTTAGTGCGGGGTATGGGATTAATATGGCCCAGGCCTATAAGATTACCAGTAGTATCTGGGAAGAGGCCCGCAGGGCCATACTGACCTCCGTTGATAAAGAGGACTGGCACAGACTATCCTTTAGCGATAAGTCCCATGTTTGTCAACGGGTGGTCAGGGCGTTAATGGACAAAAAAAAGACGCTTGATTTTGTAAGCGGGGCAACGAAGACGTTGCTGTAGTCAGCCCGTAATGCCCGTCTTACCCCGAGACGCGCTCTTGCCGGCAAGGCAGGGTTGGTTCGTATTAGATGAAGCAATCAAGGGGGACAAAACACAGAGGAGGATTTGGTATGCAGAGCAGTGAGTCCAAGAGAGTGGAGAATAGCGATGGCCATGGTAATGAGTCTGAGGGCACTTCCGGAAGGGTTGCCTTTAATAGTGAGCAGCAGGCCAGGGTGCAGGAACTCATTGACGAGTCTTACAGAAAGGCCTTTGCCAAGGCGCAGAGGACGCGTTCATCAGGAGAGGATGTAGATGGGCTCAGGCGTGAGATTGAGAGCTTGAAGGAGGAGAAGAAGAATCTTGCACTCCTGAAGGCTGTCTCAAAGTATAACGTCGTCGATGGTGAGGAAATAGTTAAACTCCTTGATGACAGGGTGAGAATGGATGAAGAGGGGCATGTCACTGTTGTTAATTCCGCGGGGTCGGCCAAGATAAACGACTCAGGTTATCCCGTTGCCATAGATGATTTTATCTCTCAATGGCTTAGTGATAGGCCCCATCATCTAAGGTCAGGCAGTAACGCCGGCTCAGGCTCTCATGGTGCAGGATTTAACCACAGCAGCACTCAAAGGCATACTCTCGGTGATCCTTCATCGTGGAGTTCCATGCCTCGCGAAGACCTTGACAGGTATCTGCGCGAGGGCATCAACGTACACGGCTCAGCCGGGCAGGTTTATAGATTCAGAGACGTTAAGAATCCCTTTCTTGACGCGAGAAAGAAGCATTTTAGTTCCGCCCAGAGATAAATACTGGCGGATCCCAGACGTAATACTCTTAAGTTTAAGAGTTTTTTTGAGGAGGTTTTATTATGGCAAACGAAGTAACTTCAGCGGCATTAAGCGCCGGCGAGCTCATAGCCGCGGAGATTGTATCGCGCCTTGTAATAGACGCGGCATATGCCGAATCTGTTATGCCGCCGCTTGTAAGACTCGCTGATATTAGCAGCGATAGCACCCTCACAGTGGATTTCCCTAAATGGCCCATGCTTTCCGCCGCCGACCTCACAGAGGCAACGGATATGAGCAATACGGCTGTTAATACCACCTCTACAAGCATTACGGCAGATGAGGCGGGTATCATGATAACGGTGACGGATATGCTCCTGAATAGCTCTGTACTCGGCGGTCTTGAACCTTATGCCGCGGAGCTTGGTAAATCCCTTGCCAGCAAGATTGACGGCGACTTGCTCTTTGCCGTATCAAGCTTTACCAATACCGTTGGCACCACCGGTGTGCCCATTACTGAGACTAACTTTTTGGAGGCCCTTTACACCATGGAGCTTGGTAATGCCAGGGGGCCTTTTGTATCAGTTCTTCATCCAAAGCAGGTTCACGATTTAAGGCTTGCTCTTGCTGCTACTACGGGTTCTGTCTGGGGCGGAGCCTCTGCTCCCGCAAGTGATATCGGCGCCATGGCGAGTCTTTACGGCGTGGATATTTTCCAGTCCACGAACTGCGCTTCCGTTAACGTCAATGTTGACAGGCAGGGTGTGATGATGCCAATGGGCAACCAGTCAGGTCTTGCCTTTGTATTGAAGACAGGGGCCAAGACTGAGCTGCAAAGAGATGCCTCGCTGAGAGCCACAGAAGTAGTGGTAACAGCCGTGTACGGTCATGGCTGTGTCAATACTGAAGCAGGCGGCGGAGTAAAGATAATAACGGCACACGAGTAGGAGATCCCTGCTCTGGTCAAGTGGCGAGGGGCCAAAAGCCCCTCCCACACATTATATTCAGGGGGATGAACATATGAGCGCTAAGAGAGTGAGACCGGTAAAGAAGGGTTTTTATTCACTTGCCTCTGACGTAAGAGGGGGTATTGCCTGGCAGGGTGAGCTGCTTCGGGACTACTGGATGTGGAATAAGCAGTTTATAGAATATAAGGGAGGGGTACGCCACATTCAGAGCGTTAAGGTGGCGGACTTAAAGGAAGCCGCCATAAGGTACTGGCGCGATAAATGGGTGCCTCTTACTCCGCCTGACGAGGATCTCTTACTGCGTATGGAAGATAGCCTCAGGGCGCATCAGGGCCTTAAGGATGCCGGTGTAACCTTCCCGGAGAGCGCTTTTCTTCACCCTACTGAACCTATACCGGAAGAGTTTTTAGGAGCAGAGGTAAGAAAGCTCCTTGGGATTAATGAGGTAAAAACAAAGAGGCTTGTGCCAAGAGTTAAGCTGAATAAGAAGGTTATAGAAGCCTACAAAAAAACGAAGGGAGCGGTACATGACAACGTGGTTTTATAGCGGTACTTACATGAAAGACGGCACTCCCATAACCATAGAAGCCCGTAGTGATTTTATGCGCGATGAGTGTCAGCAAAAGGGATTGAAACCCCTTCGTGAAGCAAAGGGTAAGAAGTCTTCCCCTAAGAAGAACACTTCGGCAGGGTCGAAAAAGAAGTGAGAAAAAATTCTGAATGTGAAATGCGGGGGTCTGAAGATTGAGAGAAAAACAGGCAGTAGAGAAGGTCATTGATCGTATGTGCAGACACGTTGAGCGCTGCAAGGGCCGCGCCCCGGAGGGTAAAGAGCTGAGAGTGATTGTGAAGAGAGTACGAGAAGGGGCCATGAAGGCGGATAGGAGAAGAAGTGGGAGTGTGCGGGAAGGGTAACGTAAGAAAAAAAATAGAGATGCCTTCATAATACCAACTTGGGAGTTGACTGGAAGGGATATCATCTTAGCTCTTATATATTAGTTACGTGATGATTTACAAAACACTTTACAGAGAGGAGAAGAAGCTATGTCATTCTCAGATTATCTTGAGGTCAAAGTACTTGACCATGTTTTTGGTAAGGCGCCCTATACAATGCCAACGGCTTATGTGGGGTTATCCACAGCAGATCCCCTTGATACAGGCGCAGGGTTAGCGGAGCCCGCAGGCGGAGCTTATGCTCGTGTAAGCACTGCTGCCGTGGACTGGAATAGCGCCGCGGCTGGCTCTATCAGTAATGCCAATGCTCTTACCTTTCCAACTGCAACAGGGGCCTGGGGTACAGTTACGCACTTTGCCGTCTTTGACGCGGCAACGGCAGGTAATATGCTCTCATCAGGTGCGCTCTCAGTATCAAAAGCAGTAGGCACTGGAGATACGGTGAAGTTTGATGTGGCGCAGCTTACGGCAACATTGAATTAGCAGCTCGCTGGCTTGAGGTTTGTAGTTAATAGAATAGAGAATAATTTGAGGTAAGCATGGCCTGGGTAACTGGATATACATATAGGCAGAAGATAACGATTGCGGCAGATACGTATATTTCCGCCAATCAGACTGACTTTCCCGTAGCCGTTAACGTGCCTGCGTCCAATACGGACTTTTGGTTAAGCGATGATGGTGTGGGCTCCTATGTCCGCTTTGCCCTTCTTGACGGGACTCTGCTGAAATTTCAGGTGGAGTCCTACGACTCTGTAGGTGAGGACGCCTGGTTTCACGTTAAAGTCCCAATTCTCTCCGCTACTCTTGGGACGGACATTTATATATACTACGGCGGCGGCAGTGTTGCAGGTGATGATAAGCAGA
>CAZEBZ010000018.1:0-31136 GCA_964510775.1 uncultured Thermodesulfobacteriota bacterium | reverse complement strand
TGATAGAAAAATTATACCATGAGACAAAAAGAGAATAAATCAGAGATTCCTTAGTTTAGAAAAGTTTGTAACTGCGATTGAAGAAGGCAATGTTTTAATAGATTTTGATGCACGAACAGGACACAATCACGGCACAAAATTTAGATTAAAGCGAACTCATTTTATTGATTTGTATGAAGAAGTAATTACTTTGTAGAATCACCCCATAGTCCTGTAGACCCCGTAGGGTGGGCACTGCCCACCATTTCAACCCTCTTTCGGCGGACATTGCCCGCACTACAAAGCTGAATTCGTTAGCAGTCTTGTAGGATGGGTTTCACTTCGTTCCACCCATCAAATCGTCTTAACAAAATTTCTTCCATAATCGGTCATTCAAACATTGACGGGTTACGTTACACCGCACTCATCCTACAGCACGCAATTTGACAAACCCTTAAAAAATTGTTATACTTATTTAGAAAAGTAAGACGATTTTTCGGAGGTAAGACGTGCCCACAGTAACACTCTCGACAAAAGGCCAGATAGTCGTGCCAAAGGAAGTGCGTGAAGCCCTTGCCCTGAAGCCGGGTCAAAAAGTTTTCATGAAGGTCGTGGATGACCATGCCGAGTTGCTCCCCCTCCCTGAAGACCCTGTGAAAGGCTTCTGCGGTATCTTCTCCAAGGGGTCTTCGCTCACAAAGGCCCTCATTAAGGGACGAAAGGAGGACAGGCGTCTTGAAGAAAAAAAGACTCCTTGATTCCTTTGCCGTACTCGCCTACCTGAAAAAAGAAAACAACTACGAGAAAGTAGTCGAACTTCTCTCATCAGATGCTGGTGGCGGCTCTGTAATTATGAACGAGATAAACGTAGGAGAGTGTTACTACATAATCGCCAGAGAAAGAGGCAGTGAGGAGGCCGATTATTTTCTAAATACAGTATTAGCAAACCTGCCCGTAGAGGTTATCCCGAATAGTCTTACGCATATCATCGAGGCTTCGAGGATTAAGGCAAAATACCCGCTCTCCTACGCCGATTGTTTTGCTGTCGCCACGGCCATGAGAGAAAAGGCCCTAATCCTTACAGGTGACCCCGAGTTCAAGAAGGTCAAACATCTCGTGGACATTATGTGGCTTTAGCTTTGTAGGGTGGGCACTGCCCACCATTTCAACCCGCTTTCAGCGGATAAAACCCGCCCTGCAATGTTTGCGTTGATATAATTCATTAAGGAACAAAACAGCATGATCAATCACATTGTAAGACACTCATTACTGAAAAATTTATTTGCCGCTTTGTTCGTAACTGGAATAATTCTATTTTCCACATCATCATGGGGGGCTGGTGGCGGCAGGCCGCCTTTTGTCACTGCGTGCTCCCGTGAGTCTATAGGCGCATCATGCAGTTTCCATAGACGCGATGGAAGAGCAATAGAAGGAACCTGTCAGGAGGCTCCAAGAAGATTTGGTCTTTTAATATGCAGGCCCGGACACTCTGGACAAGATAGAAGCCAAAGTTCGGAGAGACTTACCGAGAGGGGCTGTGATTGCACAATTAAAGGCAACCTCAGATACCGTGATACCCATGGCTGGGATTCAAAGTTTGCGGAATTAGATATTTATTATCGAGCTGCATCCGGGCAGAGGCCTATCTTGTTATTTATCCATGGCGGCGGTTGGGTTACAGGTGATAAGGCCAATATCGAGAAGAATCCCAATCTTATAAACTCATTTCTAAATACCGGTTTTGTCGTAGCCAGCGTCAATTTTCGTCTGATAGAGAAAAAACGTAACTCAGAGGTAAAGTATTGGGATATGGTTGAGGATATTGCCCGTTCGATGAAGTGGTTGAGTGAGCATGCTCATGAGTATGGTGCTAAACCAAATGCCTTTGTCTTAGTCGGTTATTCATCAGGTGCGCACTTAGCGTCACTTATTGCAACGGATGAAAGTTATCTCAGAGCTCAAGGGCTATTCGCGGATATTATTCTTGGTGTCAGCGCGTGGGATGTTCCCGCCTATGATATTCCGCTGGCATTAAAACTGATGAAAGGCACGGCTCTGGAGAATAAAATACCTATCAACAAGATACTCTTCGGTTCAACTACAGAGGAGCAGAAAAAGGCCTCGCCGAGATACTACCTGGATAGCGGCGCTAAGATACCCTTCCAACTATTGTCTGCGGGAATTAAGGAAGGGAAGAGACAAACACTTACTAAAGATACGGCCGAGGCATTTAAAGAGGCCTTAATTAACGCAGGTCATGAGGCAGAACATCATCATTATGAAAATAGTGAACATTCTGATTTACCTCTGCAGTATGGCAAGGGAACAATTGATATTCAGGAGAAGGTTGAAGGTTTTTTGAAATCGCCCTGTAAGTTGTGTAAAGGGACGAAACCCAACATTTTTTGATTTAAGGCTCCATTCCCTGTAAGGATGGCATGCCCCCCTCACATCAAATATCCCTTGACAGAAAAAGCCCTATCAACTTAACTACTAAGACCACATAGAGTGGGCACGGCCCACCATAAAAAATCAATTTCAGCGGGTTTTACCCGCCATTCAAGAATATACCTATGAGCATAATAACCATAATCGGGCTGGCGGCTGCGGCATGCACTACCTTCTCCTTTATCCCGCAGGCCCTGAAAATATTTAAAAATAAAGAGACAAAAGACCTCTCCCTCCTCATGTGCCTCTCTCTTGAGACAGGTATCTTTCTATGGTTCGTATACGGCTTGCTCTTAGGAAACCTGCCCATAGTGCTGGCAAACGGGATTACTCTTATCTTTACAACTCTTGTTCTTTTTTTGAAGCTCAAGTTTGGCTGATCTTACATAGCAATAAAAACTCCGCAGAATCAGCAGGCCTGAAGACGCCCCCTCAAAGCACCTCTTAAACTCCTTCTCATGTCTCACATAAAAAAATAACCGCTCCCTTGTAAACTTCGCCGCCACCTAAAAAACCCCGCAGGAGAAAACCTGCTATAATAAATAAAAAACACTGCGGCACACACATAACCACGAGAAAAAAATCATGGGCTCCGAGATAAATACTATCAGACGAGTTATCCGCTACGCGCTTCTCCTCCTCGCACTTATATCGCTATCGAGCTGCGCCTCTTTTCTTCGCCCCACCATTAACAAACCCGCCATCGCCTATTCGCTGCGTGAAAATGGCACTTTAATATCCACGCACTCACCAGTCTTTCTTATTGAGGACTCTACAAAAAGCTATAACCTCATCGGTACGCCGAGGGCTGAGATCGACGCGCAGGGTAATGAACGGGTCTACGTCGACTCTGCCTCGCCTGCTTTTTATACTGAGATGCACGACTTCAAGACAGCACGCGGCTCCTACACAAACCTCTATTACAGAGTCCACTTTGAGAGAAGCGCCTTTAAACTCCTGCCCTTTAACGTAAGCGCAGGAAGGAACACAGGGCTCTTAATAACCGTGACCTTAAACAAAAAACACGAGGCGCTGCTCTACACTATCGTACACACCTGCGGCTGCTACCTTGCTTTTATACCCACCTCCTTCATGCCCGTTGAGGCCTACCCGCCGGGGTGGAAGACAGAGGGGCAGAGGGTATACGGCGAGAGACTGCCGGGGTTCTTAAATTTTAACAAACAAAAGACCACAGATTACAGAGTAGTATTGACCCTCAGGAATAAGACGCACAGAGTAAAGGCAGTTAACGTGCTCTTAAGAGCAGAGATAAAGAAAAAATACAACCTCGCGGCAGCTCCCTCCCTTGCCCTTGAGGTGCTTTCGAATCTACAGACAAGCAACAGCGGCAGCACGTCTTTCTTTGAGACAGAGGGGCGCAGAAAAGATTACGTAAAGGGCAGTCACAAACCCTGGGAAAAACTCTTCATAAGCTGGTGGACACTCAAGTGGCGTGTCGGCGAGGATAAAAGATTTAGTCCTGATAAAACTACGGAGACTGTCTTTTTTACATCGTTGAAGTTCTGGAATAGAGAGAAGTCTGATATGGAAAACTTTCCACAATTTCTGCGCTTCTGGAAGTGGGGCCTGTAAAAAACACAGACCTTTATATCCTCTCAAAACAAGCATCAAAACTCCTAAAAAAAAGACTCTCCCCTCTCATCTCAGTTTAATCTTAGACCTGTATAATAGTAGTTAAGTAAGAGCTAAGAAACAAACAAAGAGGGAGGTACAGATCATGAGCACAGTTGACAAGATGGCCATTTTTGCAGGAATAGGTCTAAACATAATTGTAGCGGGTATCGTCATCTTGGCGGCAACAAAGTATCTCGCTTAATCAATAAAAAAATCAAGGAGGTAATATCATGGGTAGAATAACAGAGTTTGAAGTTTACTGCGGACTGGGGCTTAATCTTGTTGTAATAGCAGCCACTACTATCATCGGAATCTTTGCTTACACAGCCTAAGTAAACCAGACAACACAGTGCAAAAGGGCGAGACATTGTCTCGCCCTTTTTTTTATTGCCCAACCCTATATATCCTGTTAGTCTAACTTTATATCTCAACCAAGATTATTAGCAAAAAAACATCGAAACATCGCGTAGCCCTAAGCCATAAAAGATAATACATAATTTCGGAACAGCTAATGAGACAATTTAAGACTAAAAATATTCTCAGTGTACTCTTACCTATCTTTATCTTCTCTCTTGTCTTAAGTACTGGAGTATCCGTTGGCGCAACAAAAAAAGAAGCTCCCAACAAAAAAGCGGCAATAGAGCAGATAATTATACCCGGCAGCATGATAAGCCTTGGAAGCGACGTTAAAGAAAAGAACTACGCCTACGCCATCGGCGGCGAGGCCGCGAGAAAGTGGCGGTGGTTTGACGGTGAGATAAAGAGAGACGTCTTTGTAGGGACTTTTTCCATAGATAAATACCCCGTAACTCAGGCGCAGTACTATGACTTTGTAAGAGCAACGAAACACCGCGCACCATATATCAGCGAGACGGATTACAAAAAGCAGGGTTTTCTCGTACACCCCTACAGTGAGGTAAGGCCTTACCTCTGGAAGAGGGGCGGCAAAAAAATCACAGACAATAAAAAATATTTTGGAGCCAGGGCCCATCAGTGGGAGAGTCTGCCTCCGGCGGATAAACTCGACCACCCCGTAGTCCTCGTCAGCGTAGATGACGCCGCCGCCTACTGCACATGGAGGGGAGGTTCTCATAATAAAAAAACCTCTCGCCTGCCAACAGAGGACGAGTGGGAGAAAGCCGCCCGCGCTTTTGACAGCCGATACTTTCCATGGGGTAACGTCTGGGACGGGAGCCGCGCAAATATTGGAAGCACGGGGCCAGGCGGCACAACCTCTGTATATAAATATTATTACAGCAGCAGTCCCTTTGGCGTATATGAGATGGCCGGCAATATATTTGAGTGGACGAGTACTTCTGACAAAAAAGATAAGAGCCGTAACATCCTGAAATCCTGCTCATGGGACGATATGCCGGGGTTTTGCCGAGGCGCCGCAAGGCACAGCCGTCCTAAAAAGAGCCGTCATATTCTCATAGGCTTTAGATGCGTAAGTCTTAAGAAATAATTTTTCCTGCAACTGGCAAAACACAGAGTAAGTGCTATGCTTAGAATATAAAGATAGCGGGGTTGTTCTCAGGGTTAAGAGGTGACTAAGATGACTTTTTTATACGCAGCTAAGAGTAAGACTACAAGACAAGCGCTCGGCATATCCCTTGCCTTTATTCTCTTAAGTTTTTTTCATGCAGATTACGTAAGTGCCGCGGAAGGCGTAATTGTAGAGTTGCATCAGACGCCTTGTACTATTATCGAGGCCGAGGTGAGACCGCAGACTTTTATCTCAAATAAGGCCGCAGACTGTATCCAAATAAATAAAGATACCTACGGGAAGAGACCCTTCAAAGCCCTGCACCTCAAGGCCGGCAGAACCGTATTCAGGGTTACGAACAACAACGTAGCCTACCCACTTGGTTTCTGGGTACGCGGTAAGGGCGTAGGAAGGCTTACGCTGCCCTCCGTATCAGGCGGCGGATTAGCCACAGGAGCCACAAAAGATTATACAATAGACCTGAAACCTGGAAAATACCTCTACAGCTGTCCACTTAACCCCACGCCTGATTATCCTCTTATAGTAGAGTAAGTGCTATAAGTGACCTGCTTTAGTCTGCTATGAATCTCTTGCCTTAAGCACAAAAGAGCAGACCAATAACAATTAAAATCAGAGCGGCAAAAATAGTTATCTGTTTTTTTAAAAAGGAATCTCAAGAAGGAGAAGTATACAAATCCATGAAGTCTCGGAAAGACTCCGCTCCTGTCTTATGCACTCTTGCCGCCAGATGGGATTGGGCTCTTGTTTTTTTCATCACGCCAGCTGCCCTTATACTCACCTCACTTATCGTAAATTACATAATAGACCCCTTTGACGAAGGTATACAGTACTTATCCTACCCGCTGTACAAGGCCGGCAAGATACCTTATGTAGATTTTTACCCGCTATTTCCCCCTATATGGACTTATGCCAACATAGTCATTGAGAAAATTTTCGGTGAATATCTCCTTGTTCAACGCCTCTGGTTTGTCGTGCAGGCAGATGTTGTTGTGCTTGCATGTTATGCCTTATGCAAAAAAGTATACTCTAAGCGTCTCGCGGCCCTTGTAGTTATCGCTATGATAATCGTCTTCGGATTTCATCCCTACTGGCTGCCCCGCTGGTCAGGCGCCCGCCTGGCCGTCTATATCGGAATACTCTTATTTTATATATGGCACGTGGAAAAGAGCGCCGAGGGCGCACATGCGAGGCTATTTATCTTGGGTGCTCTCACGGGCCTTACCAACCTCTACGCCCTCGACGTCGGCATACATATTACCGCCGTAAACGCAGCCATGATTGTAATCTCTTTTTTTAGTATAGAGAGAAAAGACCTCAGGAAGAATGCCTTCAGGCTCTTCGCTGCTCTTGGCGGTTTCTTATTACCCCTTCTCTTGTGGTGCGCCTACCTCGCATATAACGATGCACTCTACAGCTACATATCCACATATTACTACGTCTATATGTTTCAATTTATGCCCATAAGCGCAAAGATATTCTCTGCGGGGGAACTAAACTTCCACGACCTCAAGGTTATAATACTCTTAATTTTTCTTATCCTCTTAGGAGCAGGGCTTTTGTATACTGTTATTTACAACGGTTTTATCAAAAAGAACCTATACGGCAGGCGGCGCGCCCTCACATTTGCTATGCTCTTGAGCTTTGCCGTAAGCGTCTCCACACTAAGAGGCCTGCATGGGCCGCAGTACCAGATGTTCGCTCTCATACCTGTCTTGCTCTGGGGCGGTTTAGCGGCGGTAAGGCTCGCGTCATATATAGGCATGATAACTTCAAGAGATCGGCCCCAGAGCCCCTCGGCACCACTTGCCGTGGTGCTGCAGATTGCAATACTAATACCCCTTGCCCTTCTCTCATACTCACTAAACCCCAGAGATACGATAAATAAAATAGCTGTGATACAAAGCAATATCAAGACGCTAAGGCTGCTAAGCAATGGAGATGAGTGGGCCGGAGTTTACTCATCCACAGTGCCGCAGCTTGCCTACACGGCTGACAAGCATCTTGATTATCTCATTAATTATCTTAGCGCACACACAGCCCCAAATGAAGCAGTACTGGCCTTTCCATTTTACGTAGAGATAATACCAGCCCTTGCAAAAAGGCATCACTCCACAAGCTACCCCGTACCCATTCTTCTAATGGGAAGCCCCAAGCGCCAACTGGAGTACATAAAGGAGATAGATAAGGAAAGACCGCGCTACGCTGTTTTTTTCCCTTCCGCGAAGTATGGCGGCATAGAACCGGTTGCACCATACTTCAGAGCGGTTTACAAGTACATCACTGCACACTACGAGCCTGTAAAAGACTTACATCAAGGCAAAAAAGAGCAACTTTGGGTTAGAAAAGACAGGTAAAGACTCTTCTCTCGCTATGACACAAGAGATATCAGTGAGAGGACATGTCATTAGCATAACCGGAGTATAGAATCTTTGACTTATCTCATATGAGGCCTCATACAATAATCTTGCATTTTTCATGAAATCATTATAACTTAGGAACATAATATAAGTGAAATACAGCGATTCTCCTCGTTATAAAGCCAAGCTATCCGCCTGCAGTCCGCACCAACTCCATATTTGGACTCTTACTTGCCTTAAGACTGACTGAGAACCCCACGAGACACACGCCTTGCCTTGCACACAAGGCAAGTTTTTTTTCAATACTCTTCTCCAATCAAAAAAGTATTGAGCGGGTAGAACTCTTACCCAATATCATTAAACCGCCGCCTGTAAAGGGCCGGCTAAGAATAAAGGTGATTGTGAAACTATCTCTAAGACGACTTCGCGCCGAGTGGTTCGGCAATATTAGAGGCGACCTTCTCGCCGGTATGGTCGTGGCCCTTGCCCTAATACCTGAGGCCATCGCTTTTTCAGCGATAGCCGGTGTTGACCCAAAAATCGGCCTCTACGCATCCTTTTCCATGGCCGTAATTATCGCCATAGCAGGCGGGCGTCCCGGTATGATATCAGCGGCCACGGGCTCTATGGCACTGCTGATGATAACGCTCGTAAGAGACCACGGCCTTCAATACCTCTTGGCCGCGACGGTGCTAACGGGAGTTCTGCAGGTGCTTGCCGGTCTCTTCAAGCTCGGCACACTGCTCCGTTTTGTCTCTCGTTCTGTAATGACGGGGTTCGTGAACTCTCTGGCAATTCTTATATTTATGGCTCAACTCCCTGAGTTCGCAGGCACGGGCCTCTCTATGTACTTTATGGTGGGCGGAGGCCTTGCTATTATATATCTCTTCCCAAGGATTACAAAGGCCGTCCCCTCTCCCCTTGTCTGTATTATCCTCCTCTCGGCCATAAGCTTTGCCGCTGGGCTTCCACTACGCACAGTAGGTGACATGGGAGAGCTTCCTTCCACGCTACCGGCTTTCTTACTGCCGCATATTCCAATATCACTGGAGACTCTAAGGATTATTCTGCCATATTCTCTTACACTTGCCGTAGTAGGCCTCCTGGAATCGTTAATGACAGCCTCTATTATTGACGACCTTACGGACACAGAAAGCGACAAAAACCGCGAGTGCTGGGGTCAAGGCGCGGCAAATATCGTAACGGGTTTTTTTGGCGGCATGGCCAGCTGTGCCATGATCGGTCAGTCCGTTATTAATGTAAAGTCAGGCGGGCGCGGCAGACTTTCTACATTTTTTGCCGGAGGTTTTCTGCTCTTTCTCATCCTTGTCCTTGCTCCTTTTGTTAAACAAATTCCCATGGCGGCCCTTGTTGCTGTTATGATAATGGTCTCCATAGGAACATTCAGCTGGTCTTCTTTAACGAACCTGCGCACCAACCCCAAGAGTTCCAGCATTGTCATGGCGGGCACCATCGTTGTTGTAGTGCTTACTCATGATCTTGCCAAAGGAGTTTTTGTGGGGGTATTGATGAGCGCCCTGTTCTTTACCAGAAAAGTCTCTCAGCTAATGACAATCAAATCCGAACTACTTGAAGATGAGTCCCAGCGAGTTTATACTGTTTACGGACAAGTTTTTTTCGCATCTGCCGAGAGCTTTGTCGGCGCCTTTGATTTTAATGAATCCATTGAGAAAATACGCATTGACGTAAGTCTCGCGCATTTCTGGGATATTTCGGCGGTCTCGGCCCTTGACAAGGTTATGCTCAAGTTCCGAAGAGAAGGCGCTGCCGTAGAGTTAGCAGGGCTGAACAAGGCCAGCGCTACAATAGTTGATAAGCTTGCCGTATATGATAAAACCGATACCTTCGAGAAAGCGGTAAACCATTAAGAGGTGTATATATGAGTGAGATCCTTGTCTGCATAGATGGTTCCGGTTTTTCAGATAGCATCTGCAGCCATGCCGCCTGGATAAACAGCCGCGTCAAGACGGCGGTAAAGCTCCTTCATGTCATACCTCATACCCCGGAGCGTGAGTCTCAATCAGACCTTAGCGGAACTATTGGAATTAATGCCAACAAGGAACTTCTTGAGAAGCTAAGCGCTCACGATGAGGCTCTCGGCAAGCTGGAGATGCAAAAAGGCCGCCTTCTACTGCAGCACGCCAAGGAGCAGCTGCAAAAACTCGGCGTAGAGCAAGAGATAGGCACATTAAAAAGAAGGGGCTCACTTGCAGAGACCATCTGCGAGTGGGGGGGGGATATTGAGATAATCATCATCGGAAAACGCGGTGAGCTTGCGGAATTTGATGTAGGTCATATCGGTTCAAACCTGGAACGTGTAGCACGCGCCGTACATCATCCATTATTAGTCGCGCCAAAGGTATTTCGTCCCATCAAAAAATTCCTTATTGCCTATGATGGCGGGGTTAGCTCTAAAAAGGCGTTAGAGTATATTATCAGCAATCCGCTCTTAAAGGGTCTTGAGTGTCATATCGTGACTGTTGGCAGGAAACACGAGCAGAGCCGTCAGTCCCTTGATTTGGCCGTTGCAACGCTTAAGCAAAGCGGCTTTGATGTTCATTCTCATACTGAGATGGGCCACGCAGATGAGGTTATCGGGAGTTATGTGAAATCACAGGACATAGACCTGCTTATAATTGGCGCCTACGGCCATTCCCGTATACGAACTCTCATAATCGGCAGCACCACAACCTCTATGATTATGTCCTGCCCTATTCCGCTCCTGCTCTTTCGCTAAAAAAAGAGGCGGCGCCCCCCTTTTTTTACCTGTACAGCGAACCCAGCGCCTCGCCGTATTTTTCAAAGACAACCTTGCGCCTTATCTTAAGCGTCGGCGTCAACTCTCCGCCCTCAACAGTAAAGGCCCTCGTTAATAGAGCGAATCTCTTTACCTGCTCAAAGTCCGCGAGGCCGCCTGAGAGCCTCTTTAGTTCACCGCGGATAAGGGCTTTTACTTCAGTGTCTTCTGCCACCTCTTTATCAGTAGGCTCCGCTCCGCCTTGCCTGACCTTTATACGGCCGCGTAGAAAAGCAAAGTCCGGCACGATAAGGGCCGTTACTGAGTTTCTGTTATCTCCCGCTACGAGTATCTGCGAGATATATGGACTTGTCCGCAGACGCTCCTCTATAGGCAGAGGCGCAACGTTTTTTCCCGTAGTTAGGACTATTATATCTTTCAGCCTGCCCTTTATTTTAAGGCACCCCGCTCCGTCAACCTCGCCCTCATCGCCTGTATGCAGCCAGCCCTTACTGTCTATGGCCCGTGCCGTCTCGGCAGCGCGGTTCCAGTACCCGCGCATAATATTAGCCCCTCGAACAAGTACCTCACCCTCTTCTGTGAAATCCAACTCTACGCCCTTTACAGGAGGGCCTACAGTGCCGGACACGGCACAGCCCGGCCGATTCACCGAGACAAGGGCCGCTGACTCCGTAAGTCCGTAGCCCTCAAGCACCTCAATACCGAGTACACGGAAGAACCTCTCTGTATCCTCTCCAAGAGGAGCGCCTCCGGAGATAAAAAACCGCAGCCTATCAAGACCAAGGCTCTTTCGAATATTATTGAATATTTTTTTATCCCCCGCCTTCCAGAGAATTTTTTTGATAAAGGCAGCCCTGGTCTTGCTATCCCCGGCTCTACAGCACTCCAGACCTGCAGAAAAAAACATCTGAAATAACCACTTTTTCCATGGACTTGTCTTTGATACCGCGGCCATAACTCCATCGCGGTACATCTCAAGGACTCTTGGGACAAGGGTCATGTACTGAGGCCGCATGTCCTTTACCACACCTCGAATATCACGGGAACTTGCGGCATAAGCCACGGAAGCGCCCGCTGAGAGAGGCAGGTAATGGTCCACAAGCCTGGCAAAGACATGATTAAGGGGGAGAAATGAGACCATCTTTTCGCCTGCCTTAAAGTTCACTGCCTCAAGGCCCGCGTTAATGCTCGCGACAAAATTACCATGAGTCAGCACAACACCCATAGGGTCTCCCGTAGTGCCTGATGTGTAGATAATCCCCGCAGTATCAGCCTGCGAGACACTCTGCCAGAGGGCCGAGAAATCAACTCCTTCTCTACCTGCCCCGCGCCGTAATACATCACTAAAGCTCAGCACATTAGAGTTCTCATCGGCCTTACCGTCCATCATTATAACGGCCTTACCGCGCCCGCCGCCGAGCCACTGCTCAACTTTTTTAAGCTGTTTCTTATTAGAGAGTATTACTGCCTTAGAGCCTGAATCTCTAAGACTATATAAAACCTGCTCGGCAGGAAGTGTTGGAAAGAGAGCCACGCTTATGCCGCCTGCGTGAAGTATGGCGAGATCAGAAATAACCCACTCCGGCCGATTCTCACTGATAAGGGCAACGGTATCACCCTTCTTAACTCCAAGCCCACGTAAACCAAGAGCAAGACCCCGCACCATCTCGCCGAGCCTCTCGTAAGTAATGGACTCGTATCCGCCGCCATCTGCCGCCTTACTCATAAGGGCGGTTCGCCCTCTGTGCGCCCTGATAGTCTCCTGAAATAAAGAATTAATCGTCTCGCTCATAATAATCCCGCAGTACCCCGCAGAGCCGAGGGTTACCTACCCGCCCCTTATAGAAGAGCTAAATTTACCGGTTTATATACAAAAATACATTAAAGAGATTATTCTGAATCAATAGGGTTGTCAAGGTAAGGGGGGCTTGGGGCAGTAAAGATTAAGACCCTTTAGCGCAGAGGGAGACAGAAGAAGAGCTGTCTTTAACCCAGCGTCCACGAAGCCTCAGGACGACACTTACAAGGAGCACAAGTACAGGCACCTCGATAAGCGGCCCTATTACGGCGGCAAAGGCCTCGCCTGAATCAAGACCAAAGAGGGCTATGGCAACGGCGATTGCAAGCTCAAAGTTGTTGCCTGCGGCGGTAAATGAGAGCGAGACGCTCTTCTCGTAATTAGCTCCAAACCTATGTGAGAGCCAGAGGGTAAGGAAGAACATAAGGGCAAAGTATATAATAAGGGGCGCCGCGATACGGGCGACATCAGAGGGTATGGTAAGGATAAGCCCTCCCTTTAGGCTGAACATGACGATAATGGTAAATAAGAGGGCGATGATGGTAATGGGGCTTATTAGGGGTAGATACCTCCCCTCATACCACTCACTCCCCTTAACTCGCCTTAGCCAGAGACTGCTCACAAGGCCTGCGCCAAAGGGAACTCCAAGATAGATAAAGACGCTTCTCGCTACCTCTCCTATTGAGATATCCACAACCGTACCCTCGAGACCGAGTAAGGGCGGCAGCACCGTAATAAATACCCAGGCATAGAGACTGAAGAAAAATACCTGGAATAAACTGTTAAGGGCCACAAGGCCCGCGCAGTACTCCCTGTCGCCTCCTGCAAGGTCGTTCCAGACTATGACCATGGCAATACAGCGCGCAAGGCCTATCATAATAAGCCCCGCCATGTAAGCAGGGTAACCTCGAAGAAGTACCACTGCAAGAAGTGTCATAAGAAGAGGGCCGAGAACCCAGTTCAAGAGTAAAGAGAGCCCCAGAATTCTAAAATCCCTAAAGACCTCGCCGAGCTTATCGTAACGTACCTTGGCAAGGGGCGGGTACATCATAAGTATCAATCCAAGGGCGATTGGGATATTAGTCGCGCCGAGATGAAATGAATTTATAAAGGTCTTCGCTCCTGAGAAAGAGTAGCCGATAGTAAGACCAACCATCATGGCCGTAAAAATCCAGAGCGTTAAAAAGCGGTCTACAAAAGATAATTTTTTACTTCCATTGCTCATAATACCTCACCTGACACCCTTATTATGCTCTCGTAAAACTCAGAGAACCTCTCTATAATTTCATCACGTACTGCCCTGAATTTCTCAAGCACTTTTATCTCGCTACCCTCAAATCCGGCGGGGTCGTCAAGACCAATATGAAGCCTCCTGGCCACGGCGCCGCTAAAGGAGGGACAGCTCTCAGAGGCAGCGCCGCAGACGGTTACGAGATAATCAAAATTCTTCTCTATGAACTCTGCAACGTCTTTTGGGTAGTTTCCGCTTATATCAATACCCTTCTCTGCCATTACCTTAAGGGCGTCGCGGTGTACAGCGAGGGCAGGCTCTGTGCCTGCGGAATATACCTCCAATTCAGAGTCCAGTGACCTTAAAAAGCCCTCTGCCATCTGGCTCCTCGCTGAATTTCCCGTACATAAGATGAGAATTCTCACTGCCACAAAAAACCTCCTTACGCACAAAGCACATGATGTATTTCTATATTTAGGCAATCATCGAAGCGTTATGAACAAAAAAAACTAATTACAGATACTCTCTCTATCCACGGATCTCACCTTTTCTGCGTCCTCTCTTACAACCCTCTCATCAGGGAGCCATTTGCCGAGTTGTGAGAGTAATTCATTAACATAGAGCCCTGCCCCTGATTCAGCAAGCCTGTAATTAACCCACTTACCCTCTTTGGCGTCAGTGACAAAACCAGCATCACGGAGAATAGACAAGTGCTTTGATACAGTAGATGTAGCAAGGCCCAGCACACTCGTAATCTCGCAGACACAGAGCGGCCCCCTCTCCAGCATCTTGAGAATGCGTATCCTGTTTACATCTGAGAGCGCCTGAAAAATCCTCGCGAGCTCCCGCATCTACTATACTCCCCCTCCAAACTCATTTCGAGCCATATCGAAATGATAGTAAAAGGCCGCGTACTTGTCAACTTATTTCTGTCTTATGCCCTCTACAGACAAAAAGAGCGTTACCTCACGGGCAGTTGGCCCAAGACTTGTATTGATATTATAATCCCTTAGCGCAAGCCTAACGCCGCCCTCAAAACCTCGGCGGAATCCGCCCCAGGGGTCTTTACCCGCGCCAAGCTCTTTAACCTTAATTTCTATGGGCCTGGTAACACCGTGAAGAGTGAACCTGCCCTTTAATATCGCCCTCTTATTTCCAAGGGGCTCCAGTGCAGTACTCACAAAGGTAGCCTCCGGGTATTTTTTAACATTAAAAAACTTCTTACTCCTAAGGTGCTTATCACGCTCGGCGTTATTCGTATCAACGCTCCCCACATCTACTGTAACCTTTACCTTCGAGGCAGTTGGGGCACTCTCGTCATAGCTGAATACACCATCAAAGCGGTTAAAGCGGCCGAGGACATAGCTGAAACCAAGGTGTGATATCTTGAACTGAATAAAGGCGTGAGCATTCTTTGAGTCAATGACGTAATCAGCGGCCTCTGCCCTTAAAGGTGTAACAAAAAATACCGCTGCCGCTAAACAAAAGAGAAAACTACCAAAACTCCTACGCATAAAAAACCCTCCTTATCTTCTACATCTAATCCCTAACATCCTTCTAAGTGTCTCGTCTCTGTCTATGAAGTGGTGCTTCAGCGCCCCGAGAGTATGAAGCATTAATAAAAACATTAAGAAATATGTAAGGTAGAAATGAACCTCTCCGGCTATATCCTCCTGATGTTCTACGCCAAAAAGAAGTGGCGGAACAGTAAACCACCCAAAGACCTCCACTCCTCTTCCATCTGCCGTTGGAATTAGATATCCGCTTGCTGTAATAGCGAAGAGAAGGATATAAAAGGACTTTTGAACAACAAGAGCGAGCAGCCGCTCCCACTGGGCCATAGGCAGAAAGACTGGTCTCTTCTTAAATATAACCCATAAAACCCTCATCACAAGAAGAGCCAGCACCATTATCCCCAGGCTCTTATGTATGTATGGTGCCCTATGATACCAGGGGTGGGTGTAGGCAAGCCCCGTCATATATCTACCCAAAAAAAAGAGGAAGATAATCATTACGGCCATCACCCAGTGCAAAAAAATTAAAACTGCACCGAAGCGTTCGAGACCGCGGACATTAGAGACTTGTCCAGCTCCATTCATAAGACCCCGGCTTTATCAGCGCAAAAGCGGCGAGTGCCGCCTCGGATTTTTCCCATTTTCTTATACTTTAATTGAAGACTCAAATCATCTTATTGTCAAGTAATCTCAATTTATATCTACGTAGAAAGGCAGCAGATTTTAAGGAGCTTTTTAATGCCTGAAGCGCGCTTTAAATTCTATGCTTTAATTTTTTCTATTTAGTCTTATAATATAAGAGGTCCAGCTCTAAGGACAGAATGAGATGTTAATAGTTTTTACGCCCTCTAACATGACAAAATAAATAAGGAACTAATCATGATAAGAGCCTACCGCAGGGATGAAGATATAGAACGACTCTTTCCAGTAATCAAGTCCTGGCTCTCCGAATGCAAGGCTAACGAGTTTGGCATTGAGATAGAGATGCCCGCTTATATTGATACGGCCTATAAGCTTATAGAGCACGATGAGACAGACCTCATGGTCATGTTTTTTGAGGACGAGATAGTAGGTGTAATGGGTATAACGAGCTCAAGGTGTCCCATAGGCGGGCAAAACATCGCCAACGCCCTGTACTGGTACACCTTGCCTGAGCACAGGGGAAAGGGAATCAGCTTCGTACTTGAGGCCCGTAGATGGGCGGCTAAAAGGAATTGCTCCCATATCATCTTCAGCGCCAGCAAGATGGCGAGTGAGATGCACGACCGTGTCTGCAGGATCTACGAGCACATTAAGATGAAAAAATTCGAGACTTCCTACATAATGGAGCTTGGCAAGGGGAGTGAATAAGGGCAGGTTAAACAAACAAAAACTATAAAAGATAGCCAAAAATCGGAGAGTACCGCCCCCCCATAAATATGAGGGGCTAAGACTGACCAGCTGATATTACGATAAAAAACCCTTTATAAAGGCCCCGCAGTCCTCTACAAAAATGCCTGAGAGGGCCCCGCCGGCCTCGGAGAATTTTTTACTATCCACTGCAGAGTTAAGCTCAGAAGAAGCGCAGATGGCAAAGGGAACGGCATCTGAGGTATGTGTCTTCAGCTCAACAGGAGTTGGGTGGTCTGTAATCACAAGAACCTTGAAATCTTCTCCAACAAGGCCGTCAAGAACCTTACCAACCACCTCGCTGTCAAAATCCTCTATGGCCTTCAACTTATCCTCAAGCTTACCCTGATGTCCGGCCTCGTCAGGGGCCTCGACATGGACACAGACAAAGTCCTTTTCCTCAAGGGCAGCTAATGCCGCGAAGACCTTACCCTCATAATTAGTATCAATATAACCCGTAGCACCGGGCACGTTTATCACCTCAAGACCTGCGTAAACGCCTATGCCCTTCATCAGGTCAACGGCTGAGATGATGCCGCCGTTAATGCCGAAACTCTCCTTAAAACCAGGCATACTCGGTGCCACGCCCTGGCCCCATAACCATATAGAAGTAGCGGGGTTCAGACCGCGCTTAATTCTATCTTTATTTACAGAATGCTCGGCAAGTATACCCCGTGATAACTCCATCACCTCGCGAAGTTTCTCACTGCCGTCGCCTGAGGGTAGATACTCGCCCACTTCTTTATCAGAGATATCATGGGGCGGAATGGTCTTGAGCCTCTCATAAAGCCCCTCTGGCGCACCTTCCCAGACCATAAGATGCCTGTAGCTTGTGCCGCGGTAAAAACGTACGCCAAGACCTGCACACTCTTTGTCAAGTGCGGCAATAATCTCACCGCCCTCTTCTGTTGAGATATGACCTGCGCTGTAGTCATCCATCACAGTTGGCTCACCCTCGGAAAGAGTTACAAGGTTACACCTGAAGGCCGTATCAGTGCCATTAAGCACCACGCCGATAGAGGCGGCCTCAAGAGGCGCTCGACCGGTGTAGTATTTAGCGGGGGCGTAACCCAGGATGCTGAGGTTTGCCACATCACTGCCCGGCTTATAACCATCAGGTACGGTAGCAAAGAGGCCGTACTCGCCGGCCCCGGCGATACGGTCCATATTAGGAGTCGCGGCGTACTCAAGAGGCGTCTTGCCTCCAAGCCTCTCTATCGCACGGTCTGACATGCCGTCGCCTATAAGAATTATATACTTCATAAACCCTCCTTACTTTCTTTTGGAAAAAAGAAAGTAAGACAAAGAAAACCAGCTATCTATACAAAAGCACTATAATCTACTCACAGACATAAGCTGTAAGAGAAAAAAAAGTAAGACAAAGAAAACCAATATAAGAGTAAAGTGTATTTCTTCTGAATACCCCCCACTCCCCGCTTGGCCCCTTAAAAACCCATTATATCAACTATATCCTTAAACTCCGAGCCGGCCTTTATAGGCGCCGTAGATACGGCGATGGCCCTGTCGGGGTCTTTAAGTCCGTGACCCGTAAGTGTGCAGACAACGGTGTCGCCGTCGGAGATAACACCGGCATCTTTCATCTTTATAGCCCCGGCGATGCTCGCGGCGCTCGCGGGCTCGCAGAAAACTCCCTCGCGGGCGGCGACAAGCCTGTAGGCGCTCACTATCTCATCATCAGAGACGGCGTCTATCACTCCGCCGCTCTCGTCTCTCGCCTTCTCGGCAGGCCCCCAGCTCGCGGGGTTGCCTATCTTTATGGCCGTAGCAAGGGTCTGCGGGTCCGCCACTGGGTGTCCAAGGACAATAGGTGCGGCACCGGCGGCCTGAAAACCCATCATCTTCGGCAGGTTTGCTATAAACCCCCTGCTCTCATACTCCTTGTACCCCTTCCAGTAGGCCGTAATGTTGCCTGCGTTGCCTACGGGGAGAAAATGATAAGTAGGGGCGTGACCCAGATGCTCGGCTATCTCATAAGCGCCTGTCTTCTGACCCTCTATGCGATAGGGGTTCACAGAATTTACAATGGCAACGGGGTACTTGAGGTTTACCTCCTTAACGATAGAGAGAAGGCTGTCAAATGTAGCGTCTACCTCTATAACAACGGCGCCGTGCATAATGGCCTGCGATACCTTGCCAAGCGCCACGCCGCCTTTTGGAATAAGGACAAAGGCCTTCATGCCGGCCCTCGCGGCGTATGCCGCAGCCGAGGCCGAGGTATTACCTGTAGAGGCGCAGATTATGGCCTCTGTTCCATCCTGCCTTGCCATGGTCACGGCCATTGTCATGCCGCGGTCCTTGAAGCTGCACGTGGGGTTCAGCCCCTCGAACTTAAACAGAAGCCTTATCTCCCCGAAAATATCCTTCATATTAAAGGACTCGATAAGGGGCGTATCACCCTCAAGAAGGGTAGTGATATACTCCTCTTTAACCTCAGGCAGGAACTCCCTGAACTCTCTTATTACTCCGCGCCACAGACCTTTTTTACTAAGCTCCACCGGTTCTCTCCTCTATCCTTACGTAAACTGCCTTATTTTCTATTATATCGAGGTTCTCTATTACCTGCACCGCGTCGCGAAAACTGCTCTCAATGGCGTGATGCGTCACGAGGACAAGGGGCACAATGCCGCCCTCCTTTCTCTCTTCCTGAATAACTGAAGTTAGACTTATGCCGTGGTCGCCAAAGACGCCGGCTATCTTTGAGAGCACACCGGGCCTGTCAAGGGCCGAGAAACGCACATAATAAGGCAGGTTCAGCTCTTCCATGGGTTTTATGGCAAGACCGCCCTCACCTGCGAGCTGACCATAAGGAGGCTCAACTCTACGGGAGATGCCTTTTTGAATATTCCTGCATATATCCACTACGTCTGATACTACGGCGCTTGCCGTTGGCATCTCGCCTGCGCCGAGGCCGTAGAGCATAACTGAGCCCACGGCGTCGCCTTGCACAAAGAGTGCGTTATAGGCCCCCTCAACTGCAGAGAGGGGATGGGAAGCCGGTATCATCGCGGGATGCACCCTCGCCTCAAGGCCCTCTGTGCCCTGGCGGGCTATGGCAAGGAGTTTTATACGCCAGCCGAATTTCTCCGCGTACCTTATATCCAGAGGGGAGATAGACCTTATGCCCTCAGTAAATATTCTCTCAGGCGGAAGGTGAATACCATAAGCGAGGCTAAGAAGTATTGAGAGCTTATGGGCCGTATCAATGCCGTCAACGTCATAAGAAGGGTCGGCCTCGGCGAGGCCCTCTGCCTGCGCCACCTTAAGGACTTCCTCAAAAGAGCCGCCCTCGTGAGTCATTGCGCTAAGAATATAATTAGCCGTGCCGTTAATAATACCGTACATGGACTCTATGTTATTGGCGACAAGGCCCTCTGTAAGAGACTTTAAGAGCGGAATGCCGCCGCCCACACTGGCCTCGTAACCAATATCAAGGCCATTTTCAGCGGCAAGGTCAAATAGCTCAGTACCGCTTGTGGAAATCAGGGCCTTATTAGCCGTAACCACATGCTTGCCATTTTTCAGGGCTGTTACGACAAAATCCTTTGCTACGCCTGTGCCGCCTACAAGCTCTATGACAATGGAAATCTCAGGGTCGTCAAGTATGAGTTTAGCGTCATTTACAAGTACACCCTCGTCAAGAGCCAGACCTCTATCGCGAGTAGTATCAGAGTCGGCAACCCTCTTTAATACAACCTCGGCGCCCAGTCTCTCGCTTATAACAGAGGCGTTATCAAGCAGCACGCGGGCTACACCCGTGCCGATAGTACCAAGACCGATAAGCCCTACGTTTATCTTCTTCATTAAAAAATTCTCTCCTGTGCTGATAAAAACAAAGGCCTCTACAGCGAGCCCAGCACCTTTTTAATACTCTTTGCGGCCTGACGTATCCTGTTCTCGTTCTCCACAAGCGCGAGCCTTACGTACTCGTCGCCGTACTCTCCAAATCCAATGCCCGGAGAGACGGCAACCTTTGCCTCTTCCAGAAGAAATTTTGAGAACTCAAGTGACTTTTTCTCACGAAGGGCCTCTGGAATCTTTGCCCATATAAACATAGTGGCAAGGGGTTTTGCGATATCCCAGCCGGCATGACCAAAACTCTCCACAAGGACGTCTCTACGCCTCTTGTAGAGCGAGACAATCTCGCCCACGCACTCCTGCGGCCCGTTAAGTGCGATAATAGCGGCAATCTGTATGGGCTGAAACATGCCGTAATCAAGGTAGCTCTTTATTCTCGTCAACGCCCCTACCATTTTTTTGTTGCCAACGGCAAAACCAACGCGCCAGCCCGGCATATTGTAGCTCTTTGATAATGTAAAGAACTCAACACCAATGTCCTTAGCCCCCGGTACCTGAAGAAGGCTGGGAGCCTTGTATCCGTCATATACGATATCTGCGTAAGCAAGGTCGTGAATAACGAGCATATTATGCTCTTTGGCAAAGTCCACTACGCGCTCGAAAAAAGCGAGATCCACTACTTCTGTAGTTGGGTTATGGGGAAAATTCAGCACGAGAAGCTTTGGCTTTGGCCACGTCTCTCTTGTTGCCTTCTGCAGCTCCTCAAAGAAATCTACGCCCGGGTAAAGAGGAATGCTCCGCACATCTCCGCCGGCGATAATGGCCGAGTATGCGTGTATTGGATAAGTTGGGTTAGGGACGAAGATAACATCGCCGGGGCTGATAACGGCAAGGGCAAGGTGAGAGATGCCCTCCTTTGAGCCAATAGTGGCAACGGCCTCTGTCTCAGGGTCAATATCAACGTCATAACGTCTGCCGTACCAGTCGGCGATAGCGAGACGCAGCTTGTATATGCCCCTTGAGGCACTGTAACGGTGGTTGCGGGGGTTGCCTGCTGCCTCGATGAGCTTATCGACTATGTGCTTAGGCGTAGCCTGATCGGGGTTGCCCATGCCAAAGTCTATTATATCCTCTCCGCGGCGCCTCGCCTCGACCTTAAGCTCGTTTACTATGTTGAATACATAAGGGGGAAGCCGTTTAATCCTGTGAAATTCTTCCATATTACCGTAAGAGACCCATTATATTTATTAGGCGTTAATTAAGTTCAAAGAGTTTGTCGGCGTTGTATGAGCTGCGCACAAAAGTCCCTGAATATACGTGCCTTATTCCAATCTTCAACCCATAGGCCTCATAAGAGGCAAATACCTCTGGAGTTATGTACTCTACAACATCGAGGTTCTCTTTTGCGGGACGAAGATACTGTCCAATGGTGACGGCGTCTACACCCACTCCATGTACATCCCTTAAGAGTGAGCGTACCTCCTCAGGGCTCTCTCCAAGGCCTGCCATTATCCCCGACTTAGTAGTAAGCCCGAACTCCTTGGCAGACTCAAGAACAGCTAAAGACCTCTTATAATCGGCCTGCGGCCTTACCTTCGAGTAAAGCGAGGGTACTGTCTCAAGGTTATGATTAAAAATATGAGGCCCTGCCTTAAAAACCTTCTCCAGAGAGGCCTTCTCGCCCTTGAAATCAGGGACAAGTACCTCGACGGAAATGTCAGAAATCTTATCTTTAATAGCCCTTATTGTCAAGGCGAATTGCTCGGCCCCGCCGTCGTCTAAGTCGTCTCTCGTAACAGAAGTAATGACTACGTGCTTAAGGCCGAGGCTCACTGCCGCACAGGCGATGTTCTCCGCCTCAAGGGGGTCGGGAAGTACGGGGGCGCGGCCCTTGTCCACTGCGCAATAACCGCACGTCCTCGTGCAGACGTCTCCAAGTATCATAAAGGTGGCCGTAGAGCGGGCGAAACACTCCCCGATATTCGGGCACCGTGCCGACTCACATACTGTGTTAAGGTTCCTCTCACGAAGTATAACCTTTACGCCATGTATATCAGCGGCTCTGCCGAGCCTTTTTTTAGCCCACGAAGGCAGCCTGCCCACTTTAGAATCCCCTTTTATCATAATATAATTATAAAATTCCCGCCTTTGCCTGCGGGCTTAAGGCCTCTACAAAGGCCCGGCTGCAGGGTGCGCCGTCGCTGTCAAGGAGAAGTCTCAAGTCAGCGGGCCGATCTACATCATGCCAGGCAGGAAGAAGCCTGCAGCCAAGCTCCGCCTCAGCAACCCTTGCAAGTGTCTGTTCAAGGACAGTATCGCCGCTCCACTTAATATCCCTGAAAGGCGCCTCTATAGGTTTGCACGCGGCCACAAGATAATACCCGCCATCATCTGCGGGGCCAAAGACAATATCAACACCAGGCTCGTCAAGGGCGGAGAGGGCCTCATCAATAACAAATAGCGGCATATCAGGGCTGTCGCTGCCTGTTACAATGGCCTTATCATAGCCTGAATCAAACAAGTGCTTGAATACGTTCTCTATCCTCTCTCCAAGCCCCACACCTCTCTGTGCAAAGGAGAGCACATCATCGGGGATTAACCCCGAAAAATCTTCTTTAGTCCCTGGCGGAGTGATTGCCAGGAATAAATCCGTTGGCAGCTCACTTCCCTTGAGATTGACAAAGAGATCTATGATAAAAGACCTGTACAACCCCGCGGCCTCTTCCGCCGTAAGAGGCGGAGTAAGGCGGGTCTTTACAAGACCTGGCAGGGGCGGCTTAACCATCACGGCAAGGGCGGCGCCTATATCACTCTTAAGAGGCCCCCTCACTTATCCTTGCTCTCAGTGACGGCCTGTCGCTCCTGCTCTTTTTTCTCCGAGCACTCAGGGCAGGCGTACCTCTTGCTGTGCTGCACGCTTAGCCTGTCATAATCGCTGTCAAGGGCAACGCGAACAACGCGTTCTGACTGGGCTCCGCAAAAATCACACTTCAACATAAGAATCTCCATCTCTTAAAAAAATATTAGTAGGGCTTACTCCCGCACCATGAAGAGATTTACGTGCCTCTTCAAGGGCGGCTTTACCCTGTATTGATATGACAAGGTCGCAGTGCAGAGTAAAGGCCCTCGGCGCCGGAAGCAGACGAAAGGCCAACGTCGTCTCCCTTAATACACTCTCGGCCTTCAATGCCCTGTGCGCCGAACCAAAGGCCAGAATATACTCCATGGATAAATGATATCAGATAACAGGTGTTTTACAAAGGGGAGTCATTCACTGCCTCATAGCAAGATAAATACTCGCATCTTGCCTTACAGCACAAAGAGCCATGCGGGGTCTCTCTTTGCCCGCTTCTACAGATAAAAAGGAAAACTGCTTGAGAGCTCCACTACGGCCTCGTTAATGCCCTGAAGAACCTTCTCGTCACCGCCGCTCTTTAGCGCATCATCAATAAAGCCGGCTATGACTCTCATCTCACCATCCTTCATACCTTTTGTAGTGGACGCGGGCACGCCTATCCTAATGCCGCTTGTCACAAATGGGCTCAAGGTCTCAAAGGGAATGGTATTCTTGTTTACCGTTATACCGGCCTTATCAAGCATGGCCTCGGCAACCTTACCTGTAATGCCCTGCTTTGTAAGGTCTACGAGCATAAGGTGAGTATCCGTGCCGCCTGAGATAAGGTCATAACCCTTGCCCATCAGTTCATCTGCAAGAGTAGCTGCATTACTTACAACCTGCTCCTGATAGGACTTAAAGTCAGGCAAGAGGGCCTCACCAAAGGCAACGGCCTTGGCCGCTATAACGTGCATAAGGGGGCCGCCCTGAATACCGGGGAAGATCTCCTTGTCCACCTGCTTCGCCACATCAGAGCGGCACATTATCATACCGCCGCGAGGGCCGCGAAGCGTCTTATGCGTAGTAGTAGTGACAAACTCGGCGTAAGGCACGGGGCTTGGGTGCAGACCCGTTGCCACAAGACCTGCTATATGGGCGATATCCACCATTATCATAGCCCCTACCTCATCGGCTATCTCTCTAAAGGCTGGAAAATCAATAATACGGGGATAGGCGCTCGCCCCGACGACTATCATGGCGGGCTTGTGCTCTCTTGCGAGGTTACGCACCTGATCCATATCTATGCGGTGAGTATCTTTTTTTACACCGTAAGCTACTATGTTATATAGTTGACCGGAAAAATTCACGGGACAGCCGTGTGTAAGATGGCCGCCATGAGATAGATTCATGCCAAGTATAGTGTCGCCCGGTTTTATTGCAGACATATAAACGGCCATATTAGCCTGCGAGCCTGAGTGAGGCTGCACATTTACATGGTCGCAGGCAAAGAGTTTTTTTGCTCGCTCTATGGCCAGAGTCTCGGCCCTGTCCACGAACTCGCAGCCGCCGTAGTAGCGTTTCGCGGGGTAACCCTCGGCGTACTTATTCGTCATTACGCTGCCAAGGGCCTCAAGCACGTCCCTGCTCACAAAATTCTCAGAGGCTATAAGCTCCAGTTTATACTCCTGCCTCTCCGTCTCAAGACGAATGGCCTCAAATATCTCCGGATCCGACACTTTAAGTCCAGACATAGTAAAACTCCTTAAAAGAACACTTTTTTTTTACTGATTAATGTTTAAAAATTTTTAAAACATTCCAAGTAAAAATTTCTCGTAACCAAAGAGCGTGCCCTAACTCCCGCCCTTCATGGTCTTTTTTTCTATTTCAGTTATCTTATCAAGACGCCTCTGATGACGGCCTCCTTGAAACTCAGCGCAGAGCCAGACCCGCACTATCTCAGCGGCAAGTTCCTTTCCTACCATACGTCCGCCAAGTACGAGTATATTGGCGTTATTATGCTCTTTTACCATCCGCGATGTATAGACGTCGCTCACAAGGGCTGCACGCACACCGGGGAACTTATTGGCGAGTATGCTCATGCCGACACCTGTGCCGCAGACAAGTACGCCCTTTTTAAACTGCCCCTCTGATACTGCCCCTGCCACAAGCACACCGTAATCAGGGTAATCAACGGACTGGTCGCTATTAACACCCATATCCGAGACCTCAAAGCCCAGATCACGAAGCACATCAACAATCTCGTCTTTTGTCTCCCTGCCGGCGTGGTCGCTCGCTATGGCTATGACTTCAGGATTAGCCACCTCTATCTCTCCCGCATATTAATAATTAAGAAGGGATTAACCCTCAAAGCGTCTGAAGGCAAGTACGGCGTTTGTGCCGCCAAAGCCAAAGGAATTAGAGAGCGCCGCACGTATTTCCCTCTCTCTCGCCGTATTTGGCACGTAATCAAGATCGCAGCCCTCGCCGGGGTTATGAAAATTAATAGTAGGCGGCATAAGACCTTTAGCCACGGCGAGTGCCGTAAAGACGGCCTCAATACCACCGGCGCCGCCAAGGAGATGTCCAGTTGCGCCCTTTGTAGAGCTTACGGCAAGCCTCTTTGCATCATCGCCAAAGACCTTTTTAATTGCACTACTCTCGTAAAGATCATTAAAATGAGTGGAGGTTCCATGAGCATTTATATAATCCACATCAGCGGGGTTAAGTGCCGCGTCTTTAAGTGCAAGGGCCATGCATTTGGCAGCTCCCGCCCCCTCAGGCGAGGGCATAGTCATGTGAAAGGCATCGGAGTTCATGCCGTAACCGGATAACTCGGCGTAGATCCTTGCGCCGCGTTTTTTTGCAGACTCAAGCTCCTCAAGAACGACGATACCGGAGCCCTCTGCGATGACAAAACCATCACGGTCTCTGTCAAAAGGCCGCGAAGCCTCTGCGGGAGATTCGTTACGCTTTGAGAGCGCCTTCATAGCGTTAAACCCCGCTATGCAGAGCGGGGTAATAGTAGACTCCGTACCGCCTGCTATCATGGCGTCTACAGAGCCGTGCTGAATAAGCCTGAAGGCGTCACCAACGGAATGAGTTCCCGTGGCGCAGGCCGTAACAGAGCAGTTATTCGGCCCCTTGGCCCCTGTCTTTATGGATAACTGACCTGTGGCCAGATTTATTATCACCATTGGTATGAAAAAAGGCGTAATGCGGTTAGGCCCCTTTTCCTTCAAGACATCGTACCAGCGTTCAATAGCCGGCAGCCCGCCTATGCCCGCACCCACATATACTCCTACGCGCTCGGCGTTCTCCTCGGTAATTTCCAGACCAGAGTCTTTCATGGCCATAAGACCGGCGACAACAGCGTACTGAATAAAGAGATCCATCTTCTTAAGGTCTTTTTTGATAATAAAGCCCTCAGGGTCAAAATCAGTAACCTCGCCGGCTATTGTGACAGGGTGGCCCGATGAATCAAAACGGGTAATCCTGTCTATACCGCAGGTGCCCTCAACAAGGCTCTGCCATGATTTCTCCAGCCCTGTGCCAAGAGGCGTTACAAGCCCAACTCCTGTTACCACAACTCTTCTCATAGATAATCCAACTCCAGTAGTTACAGCCCTGAGGTGATATGGGAAGAACTATCTGCATCCCGCACACCTATTAAAGTAAAAGACCCTCGGCCTCAGAATAAAAAAACCGAAAGCTCTATTACATATAAGCACGTATAAAAAAACTAAATCAAGAAGACCGCCTTAATCGGCTGCGCACCGTACCTCGCCGTCTTTCAAGAAGAGTTACACGACGCGATGCAGGACAAAGAATGGGGCCGCCCCTGATGATACACGGCAAAGCCCCTCTTTGTAATACCTCAGACTACAGCGCCCTCTTTCGCGTCTCATACCTATACTATATCACGCTAAGGACAAAAAATCTCTACTGGCAGGTATTAAGCCTTGCCTGCCTTCTTGCTTATGTAATCTATAGAGTCCTTAACTGTCTTTATCTGCTCGGCGTCCTCGTCAGGAATTTCTATGGAGAACTCTTCCTCAAATGCCATTACCATCTCGACGGTATCGAGGGAATCGGCTCCGAGGTCATCTACAAAAGAGGCCTGAGGCGTAACCTCTGTCTCGTTCACATCAAGCTGCTCCATAACAATTTTCCGTACCTTGTTCTCTACTGACGACATTTCAGACCCTCCTGTTGCGTAGATTGTTCATATCCGGAGGCAACGAGCCTCTTTAAATCCGAATATATTCTATTTAAATATTATAGTTACAGGGTATATCACCTACAAGTACTATTGTCAATCCCTATACAGAGCCTTCGAGGCCTGCATTGTGGCCCATGGAAGCCTCCGCTCTACATGTACATGCCGCCGTTGATATTCATAACGTGGCCCGTTATGTAACTCGCGGCATTAGATGCGAGAAAGAGTACGCTCATGGCCACATCATTTGGCCCTCCGAGCCTGTCCATAGGTATCTGCGCCCGCAGCGCGGCTATGGCCTCTTTAGAGAGTTTATCCGTCATGGCCGTCTCTATAAAACCCGGGGCCACGGCATTGCATGTAACATTACGGCTCGCCAGCTCACGGGCAACGGTCTTTGTAAGGCCTATAAGCCCGGCTTTGCTCGCCGCGTAATTAGTCTGCCCAGCGTTTCCCATCTGACCAACTATTGAGGCTACGTTAATTATGCGCCCCCAACGCTGCTTGCTCATCTGTCTCGCAACAGCCTGTATGCAGTTAAAAGGCCCCTTGAGGTTGACATTAATAACACTGTCCCAGTCCTCTTCCTTCATACGTACAAGGAGAGAATCGCGGGTAATGCCTGCGTTATTAACGAGGATATGCACGGCCTCGAGCTCATTAAAGACGTGAGCGGCCATCTCCTGTGTCTGCTTTGGGTCTGTAACATCTACCTTTAGGGCCATTGCCTTTCTGCCCATGGCCTGCACGGCAAGGGCCGTCTCCGTGGCGTTCTCAAAATTTACGTCAATCACCGCCACATCAGCGCCGTAAGAGGCCAGCTTCAAGGCAATAGACTTGCCGATTCCCTGTCCCGCACCCGTTACTATAGCTACTCTGCTCTGTAAGTCCATTTTTTATCCTCCTTAAGACGGCTCCGCCGCACCGAGACGCTCAATGGCCCTATCAAGACCATCTACGCCGTCAAGATTAAATGCCTCAATATCACTATCTATCCGTTTTATAAGCCCCGTAAGCACCTTCTTCGGGCCTATCTCCAGAATACGCCGCACTCCATTTTCCTTCATCTTTACTATAGTATCAACCCACCTGACGGGGCTTGTAAGCTGCCTCTCGAGAAACCAGACCACCTCGGCCATAGAGCTGAAGGGCTCTGCCTCTACATTAGAGATAACAGGCACTGCCATCTTGGTGAATGTTACTTTTTTCAGCTCAACGGCGAATTTTTCCGCCGCTCCGCTCATAAGGGGCGAGTGCGAGGGCACGCTTACTTTAAGGGGTATTACCATCTTCGCTCCACGCGCCTTGGCCTCTACTGCGGCCCTCTTTACGGCGCCGGCCTCTCCTGAGACTACGACCTGAAGAGGGCTGTTAATATTAGCCGCTACTACTACGGAGGACTCTGTAGATATCTCGGTGCAGAGCGCGTCCACGTCCGCCGGGCTTAGGCCGATAATAGCGCACATTCCTCCGCCGCCGCCCGCCTCCATCATGAGCCTGCCCCTCTGTGCCACAAGGGATACCGCTGCGGCAAAATCAATAGAGCCCGCTGCCACAAGGGCCGTGTACTCGCCGAGGCTGTGCCCGGCCATAAAAGCGGGAGATATATCAAAAGAATCCTTCAGTACGCGATAAGCCGCCAGACTCGCCGTAAGAAGAGCAGGCTGCGTAATATCCGTACGGTTGAGGTCTTCTGCGGGCCCCTCAAAGACCACCCTCGACATATCATAACCAAGTGCGGCCGAGGCCTCGTCAAAGGTCTTTTTAGCAGTCTCGCAGGAGTCATAAAAAGACTTTCCCATGCCCACGTACTGCGAGCCCTGACCTGGAAATACAAAGGCTATATCACTCATCTATCAAAGACCTCTAAATATTAATTTCATTCTTCTTCGCCCAGGCTGATTTTGAAAGACAGAAGAGGTAATAACTCTTTATGAAAATAACCGCCCCATCTTTGTCCTGCTTTCTTTTTTCTTTAGCTTAGTCTCGCGGGGCGCATAATGCTGTTTTAATAATTATAAGGCAATCCCCCAGTTGGTTTTCTTTGCGAACTTTCTTTTTTCTAAAAGAAAGTGGGGGTTTTCTTTATCCTGCTTTCTTTTTTCCAAAAGATTTTTAAACGAGTCATCAAGACCGCACTGCCCGCAGAAAGCAAAATAGTAACGTAATCATATCAAACCCCCTCCAGCCCCCTACCATCTCATAGCAACAGAGGCCCATGTTAGCCCGCCGCCAAAGGCCACAAAGAGAATAATATCGCCTTCTGCCACAGCGCCCTTTCTTACAGCCTCGTCAAGGGCTATGGGGATAGATGCCGCCGAGGTATTGCCGTACTTCTCCAGATTGCTGTAGACGCGCTCCTCGGGCAGACCAAGCCTCTGCCGCAGGGCCTTAATAATACGAATATTCGCCTGATGTGGAATAAGCAAAGTTACATCATCTACAGTCAGTCCGCTTGAGTCAAGTACCTCTTTGATTGCCGACTCCAGAGTGCGCACGGCTACCTTGAAGGTCTCATTACCCTGCATCGTAAGGTGGGGTTTTACAGTCTCGCGCTGCTCAAAAGGGCTTGGGCCAATGGCTCCGGGCACATAGAGCATATCCCACCTTGCGCCGTCAGAGTGTATGTGACTCGCAAGCAGGCCCTTTGCGGGGCCAGCATTACCTGCCTTCACCTCTTCTGCCTCAAGTACTACCGCCCCCGCGCCATCGCCAAAGAGTACGCATGTGCTTCTATCCTCCCAGTCCAGGATTTTCGAGAACTGATCCACGCCGATTACAAGGGCCTTTTGGCAGCTCCCGCCCTTAAGATACTTATCGGCAATATCAAGGGCGTATAAAAAACCCGAACAGGCCGCCGAGACATCAAATGCAGCGACGCCTTTGGAGATACCAAGAGCCGACTGCACATAACAGGCTGTAGAGGGAAAGATCATCTCCGGTGTTACCGTTCCGACTACTACAAGGCCGATATCCCCGGCATTACAACCTGAGGCCTTCATAGCCTCTTTACCGGCGTTTATCGCCATAACAGTCGTAGTATCATTCTCTGATACATGACGCTCTCTTATACCGGTGCGCATGGTAATCCACTCATCAGTGGTCTCCACCATAGTCTCAAGGTCTTTATTAGAGAGAACCTTCTTCGGCGCGTAAGAGCCTGTACCTATTATTCTTGACCTTAGCATAATAAAAAAATACCTTTAAACAGCCTTCTCAGCCCGTGCGCCGCGACGCAGCAGCTCCGAGTCAGAGGCTATCTCTTCTTTAAGATGGACATTCACCTTTCCAACGGAATATTCATAAGCCCTGGTTACGGCGTTTTTAATGGCCTTGGGATTACTCCTGCCGTGGCTTATCATACAAATACCATCTATACCCAGCAGGGGAGCGCCTCCGTACTCGGCATAATCCACTTTCTTCTTAAATCTTCTAAAAGCGCCCCTTGCGAGCCTATAGCCTATCTTGGAGAGCAGGCCTGAGGTTATCTCCTCTCGAAGCATGGAAGTAACTGCCTCTACAAGGCCCTCGCTTAATTTCAGGACAACGTTACCGACAAAACCATCGGCAACGACAACATCAACATCGCCCCTGTAAATATCCCTTCCCTCCACATAACCAATGTAGTTAA
>CAZEBZ010000017.1:2030-32390 GCA_964510775.1 uncultured Thermodesulfobacteriota bacterium | reverse complement strand
ATAAGGCCGCCGAGCAGGTAACAAACATCATTACAAGGATGGGTGAGCTTGCCGCAAGCGCCGCACAGGGAACTCTTGATTCTAATACAAGAACGTTCTTTAAGGATGAGTACGACAAGCTGATAAACGAGATAGACAGGATAGCGGGAACAACGGAGTTTGGCGGATTTAAGCTCCTTAACGGCTCTATATCCTCGCTGACTATGTTCATAGGTTTTAAGAACTCAATTGATAATCAGTTGAGCGTAAGTCTTGTAGCACTTACAAGCGCAGGAGCTACAGGTAACGTTGGCCTAAGCCTCGCTGCCGGAGCCTTATCAAGTGTAACAGGCGCACTTAACGCCCTTGACGCCGTAAGTGTTGCCCTTAACAGAGTAAACAGCGCACGTGCCGTATACGGCGCTACAACTAACAGGCTCAACGTAGCTCTGCAGAACCTTCAGGTTACTTTTACTAACTTCCAGGCCGCTGAGTCCAGGGTAAGAGACGCTGATTTTGCATCGGAGACAGCTACCTTTACAAAGAACCAGATTATGGTGCAGGCCGGTGTCTCAGTGCTTGCTCAGGCCAATACACTGCCAAACAGCGCACTTCAGCTCTTGAGGTAGTGCTTCGCGGCCAACAGACTTTCCCCCCTACGGGTGAGGCGGCCCGCGCCGCCTCACCACCCGCCTATGGTAAGGGGTGGTGATGAGGGGAAAAAAGCCTTTCTCATGTCCGAGAGAATCGCTTGGGCCGATTATGCAGGACAAAGGAGGATGCCATGCCTATAACAGCAACGGGACTTGTCTCCAGTATTGATTACAACGCTATTATAAAGCAGCTTGTAAGTGTAAAGAGTCTGCCTATTGATCAGCTTACGGCAGATAAGAAAAGGCTGGAACGTACGCAATCCTCTTATACTACACTCCAATCACGTATAGATGACCTTGAGACAGCCGCCAATGATTTAAAGAGCCTCACTGGTTTTGATGCCTTCACATCGTCAAGCAGTGATACAGCTGTTCTTGATGCTACGGCCAGTACTACGGCCCTTGCAGGATCATCAGTAGTCGTAGTAAATGCTCTTGCTAAATCACACAAAATTGCCGCAGATGGTGTTGCCGCCTCAACAACAGTTGTCTCCAGCGCCGCCGGTTTTTTTAAATTCACCGTTGGCACGGGGACGCAGCAGAGCGTAGCCGTTGACGCAGCTACTACTGTAACAAGCCTAAGCGACTCGATAAACGCCCTTAACGCCGGTGTCTCATCTTCTGTTATAAATGACGGCTCTTCATACAGGCTTGTCCTTACGTCAAAGAGTACTGGAGTTGCCAATCAGGTTACTATTGGTCAAAATGATACTACCCTTGCTTTTAATACAACGCTGCAGGCCGCGCAGGATGCCTCCATTACAGTAGATGGTCTTGCCATCACGAGGTCTTCCAATACTATTAGTGATGTGCTTCCAGGAGTTACGCTTGACTTAAAAAGCACGGGCGCATCGGCCCCTGTCACTGTTACTACAACAAGAGACGTCGGTGAGATTGAAAAAAAGGTCGTAGCCCTTGTAGACAGGTACAATGCTGTTATGAGCTATGTGCAGCAGAACAATCGCTATGATAGTAAGACAAAGACAGGCGGCTCGCTCTTTGGCGACCCTGTGGCGAGGAGCGTAACTGATGAGCTCAGCAGGATAATGACCTCTAAAATAAGCGGGCTGCCCGATACTATGAACATGCTACTGCAGGCAGGCGTCACTCGTGACAGCAAGGGTGTTATGTCGCTTAATAGTACTACGCTTAAGGACGCCCTTAACGCTAATTATAATGATGTCGTAAATCTATTTGTCGAAGGTACCACTACATCTGGTTTTGGTAAGCTCGTATATGATCTCGCAAAATCCATGAATGACAGCGTTGACGGCAGGATTACAAAGAAGCAGGAGGGCCTTGGTAAGAATATAGCCACTCTTACTACGAATATAGACTCCAAAGATCAGGAAGTTAGCGATTATGAGGCGGCCTTAAGGGTTCGCTTCTCACTTCTTGAGAGTAGTCTTGCAAGCATTAAGACTCAGGGCCAATTTTTAAGAGGACTTTAAGGAGGCTTGATGAAAGGGGTAAAGGCGTATCAGAGGGTTCAGGTAATGACTTCAGACAGGGTTCGCCTTGTGGTAATGCTCTATGAGGGTGTTATCAAGTTTAACAGGCTCGCGGCCCTTGCAATAAAAGATAATGATATTGAGAAGCGGAGCGAGTATATCAACAGGTCAGTTGCTATAATAAGTGAGCTCTTTAACGCCCTTGATATGGAGCGTGGTCAAGAGGTTGCCCTTAACCTAAGAGACTTATACCTGCATTCACTGGCGCGTCTCACTGAGGCCAATAATCAGAACTCAGTAAGGATAATTGATGGTGTAACGGCGCTCTTTGCCGAGGTTAAGGAGGGCTGGGATGCAATTGCAGCATCAGGCGTGGATAAACCCCAGGTGAGAGCAGGTGTTAGATATGGAGTCTGAGAAGGTGGATAGAGTAGAGTTGTTGGAGAAGGTCTTGCATATAGCAAGAGATCAGCAGAGACTTCTTGCGCAGAATCGCCTTACTGAACTTGCGGAGTCAATCTTAGCTCGAGATGTTATCATCTCAGATACGAGTAAGCTTAAGGCATTGAAGGAGCAGAGGGCGGTGGAGCAGAGTATTATAGATGAGATACTGACTTATGACAGCGATCTTCGAGTCTGTATGGAGGGCGCCCTTGATGATACACGTAAAGAACTGGAAAAGATATTATATTGTACCAGGGCACACAGGGCATACACCTCTACCCCGGTTAACAGAGAATCATAAAGGTATACTCAAGATGGATAATGTCAATGAGAGAGAAGAGGTAATGTATATGGTTGGCATGATATCTAATAACCGCGAGTACGTGCGTATTGATGATAGCATACCCGTATATTATGTCGTTAAGCATGGGGCCAATATCACGGACAGCACTCTTAATATCCGAGAGTTGAGGTCTTTTTCAAGAAAGGTGGAGGCCATCTCCTCAGACGACCCGGATATGTACAGCCTGCTCCTTGATATAAACCAGAAGCTAAAAGCGCTCCTTACGCAGAACACCAGTGAGAGGTGCTTTGAGATACCTGAGGCCCGTATAGAGAACATAAGCGGAGGCGGTCTGAAGATACTCTGCAATAAGCAGTTCAGTGAGGGCGACGAGATCGCCATTAAATTATTTCTACCCAACCAGACTCAGGATCTTGACGTCACGGGAGAGGTCGTATGGGTATGTGATAATATCGAGGGAGGCTGGAAGGTAGGCATTAAATTTGTTGATATGGACGAGAGGGTAAGAGAGAGGATAGTGCGTTATATATTTGCCTGGCAGAGAAGGATGATTCGGGGGGGAGATAAGGGCGAGGGCGGCCCCAAGGTATAGAGAGTGTTCTTCAATCGGTAGTTTTTTAAACACCCCCCGAGGCAATGCCACGGGGGGTGTTTAATTGCAGACATAGGACATAAAAAAAAATTATGAAAATTATCTGAATATATCGTCACCATCTCCGGGAGAGAATTTTTTCTTCTCTACAAGTATGCTGACACGTCTGTTTATGGGGTCAAATGTATCTCTACCATTAAGGGGCACGACGTCGGCAAAACTCGATACTCGTGAGATACGTCTCTCATCGAGGCCGTTTTTCAGCAGCTCTCTTCTTGCCGTATTAGCCCTCTCTGCGGCAAGCTCCCAGTTCGTATGCTCTTTATTCGCGAACTTGAAGCTGTCTGTGTGTCCCTCAATGGCGACCTTGTATGGTATGTTTTTTAAGGACTGGGCGAGTACTTTTAATACATCTTTACCTCTTTGTACAAGGTGCGCTCCGCCGCGCTCGAACATGGGGCTCTCATCAAGATCGACAAGCTCCAGCCTTACACCGTTATTAGTGGTAAAGACGAGTATCTGATCCTTCAGATCATGGAGCTGAGTGTTAATTGATTTTGAGAGCAGTATGCTCAGCTTATTTGATGATGTGGTATTTGGTTTTGGCATGGTCTTCTCTGAGGCCTCGTTCAGCATTACGGGATTGCCGCTCATCATGGATATACCTTTACCGCCACCGGCCTCCGTACCCTCGAATATGGTATAGCTCCTGAAGTACTCTGCCATTCCTTTTTTTGACTCAATGGACATCATGGCCACGAGCCATAAGACCATAAAAAAGGCCATCATAGCCGTTACGAAGTCGGCATAGGCCACCTTCCAGGCACCTCCGTGGTGGCCGCCTCCGTGCCCTTTTTTAATGACCTTTTTGATTATTATGGGTTGAGATCCATCGTTTCCCATGGGCTAATTATGCTCCTTGTGGTTATGAATTTTTTTGTGCTTTTACTTTTTCTTCTGTTTAATAGCGTCTTCAAGGTCTTTAAAAGAGGGTCTCGCATCGCTGTAGATAGTTCTTCTTCCTGCCTCTACCGCCATCTGCGGGGGAAGGTCTTTTGCAAAAGCAAGTATGGCTATCTTTATTGTCTCAATATACTTTGAGTCCTCTCTGTTCTTGTGCTCAAGATGACTGCCAAGAGGGCCTACGACGCCGTAGCTGAGCAGTATTCCAAGAAAGGTGCCTACAAGGGCCGCCGCCACACTATGGCCTATAACTTCTGGGCCCTCGCTCATCTTACCCATTGTAATAACAATGCCAAGCACGGCCGCTACAATACCGAATCCAGGCAGCGCGTCGCCTACTTTTGTAATGATACCCGGCGTCACACCGGCCTCTTCATGGTGGCTATCCATCTCAATATCCATGAGGTCCTCCATCTCAGTTGCCTTAATACCTATGATGAAGACCCTTAAATTGTCACATAGAAAATTAAGTGCGTGGTGGTTCTTCATAATATCTTTACAGTCCTGAAAGAGGGCGCTCTCTTTTGGGTTCTCAACATCTTTTTCAACGGAGAGGAGACCCTCTTTTTTTATCTTTGAGAATATGCCGTAGAGCAGAGTGAGTAGAGATATATAATTGGATTTTTTCAAGGCACCACCCTTAATAATTCCCGGTATGGCCTTGAAGACGCCAAAGAGCAGCTTTGCGGGACAGGAGAGGATGAGTGAGCCGAAGGCGGCGCCTCCGATAGTGATTAGCTCTGCGGGCTGAATGAGAATAGCGAGGTTTCCCTCTTCTAACAAGTACCCTGCGATGATAGCGCCAAATACAACGACTAATCCAATTATTGGAAACATGATATGACTTACCTGTATTAAAGTTAATAAGGTGCTGTTGTCTCTTAAATTTATTTTTTAAGGGCCGTCTTTTAAATTCCGCCTCTAAGTAAAACATCGGCGGAGAAGAGAAAAACTTTATAAAAAAACACTTATTCTCATCTCTTGATATTTCATGATTCTCACCCTTATTTTGTCTTGATTGAGTATCTATCTTGTCGCAGAAGGGCATCATTGTGAGTGGTGTGTCACAAATTAGACATTTTGAATTTCTATATTGACAGGGACGCGCCTTTTGAGTATAATTTTTTTACACCCTGAAAATTCCATCTCGCATTCTCTCTCTTTTTTCTGTTTTTTGTTACTTCTACAGATTTCACAGATCTGTTTTACACACCTCGATTCTCGCATAACCGTATCTAAGGCGTTTTTTTGCAAGGTAAATCTCATCTTGTACCTCTCATCTCGCTCACTTGCCGCGCTCTTCATCACGTTACACTCATCCTTGAAGAACATAAAAACTTCATCTTGATACTCAACCTTGAGATTATTATCGTTTAAAGGAGATATTGATGAGGAAAAGGAATGTTCTATTAGTTGAGGAAGACGGTTCGCTCTGTCAATTTCTTAAAGAGAAGTTTCGCGCCGAGGATTACTTTGTTAATACCATTAAAAAACCTGATGCCGCTATAAGTTATATCCGTAGAAATACACCAAATGTCGTCATCGCAGATCTTAACCTCAAAGGCATTAATGATATTGAGTTCGTTCATTCCATTACAAGGGCGAGCCCAAGCACGAGCACCATTGTCATACCCAGTGACGGTTCAATAAAGAAGGCCATGGAGGCGCTTAATGCCGGGGCTTTTTCCTATATTAAGAAACCCTTTAACAAGGTAGAGGTCCTTGTAACGATTGAAAAGGCCTTTGAGGTAAGCGAGTTAACTTCTGAAAATCTACGCCTTAAGCGTAATATAAGCCGTAAGCTTATAGACAGAATACTTGGTACGAGCGATAAGATAGAGCATGTTAGAAACATCATAAACAAGGTTGCTGACACAGATTCCACAGTGCTTATACTCGGAGAGAGTGGTACGGGAAAGGAGATAGTGGCAAGAGCGCTTCATTTTGGAAGCAACAGATCCGGCGAGCCCTTTGTCCCCATAAATTGCGGCGCTATTCCTGAAGACCTTCTTGAGAGTGAACTTTTTGGCCACGAGAAAGGGGCCTTTACGGGAGCCATAGCCACAAAGATAGGAAGGTTTGAGGCGGCAAACGGCGGTACGGTCTTTCTTGATGAGATAGGAGATATGAGCCCGGGGCTGCAGGTAAAGATATTAAGGGTTCTTCAGGAGAAGGAGTTCGAGAGGGTAGGGGGCAGAAAGACTATTAAGGTGGATATTCGTGTCCTTGCCGCTACTCACCGGAACCTTACCAAGGCCATTAAAGAAAATAAGTTCCGCGAGGATCTTTACTACAGGCTCAATGTAATCCCTATTGATATGCCTCCTTTAAGGGAGAGAAAAGAAGATATACCTGTCTTTATTCAGCATTTTTTAAAGACCATATCAAAGGAAAAAAACAAGGATGTCAAGACTGTGTCACCAAATGCCATGCGTCTTTTTGAAGAATATGAGTGGCCCGGCAATGTGCGTGAGATGGAGAACGTCCTGGAGAGAATAGTCGTTCTTAAAGAGAAGGGAATGGTGGAGGAGACGGATTTGCCTGATAACATAAAAAAAGCCACTATTCTCCTCTCCCGAAAGCACGTCAAGGGATTTGATTACCGCGTATACATCTCTCCTGACGGCGTGGACTTTAACTCTGTTGTTGATAAATTTGAGACAGACCTCATTGTCAATGCCCTTGGCATGGTTCACGGAGTCAAGAAAAATGCTGCAAAGTTCTTGAAACTAAACAGGACTACGCTTATTGAGAAGATGAAGAGAAAGGGGCTAAGGCTTGATGCATAAAAAAGTCATTTTTTTAACATCTACTCTGTCTCTCTATTGCCGCCAAGGCTCTATGATGTTGTTCTCTTTATAAGCCTTACCGTGCCTTCTCAGGCTCTTACAAGAAAAATCAGGTGCTTTTTTTAAACTCATGCCACGGGATTTATCTCGTGGCATGTTTGTTGCTTCTCTATATATGGAGGAATATATGGAGGAGTTTTTACCTTGAGATATATCTATACTCTTTTTTTTATAATTTTCATCACTATTAGTTCTTTTACTGCCTCATGGGCCGGTAAGGGAGATATTGTCTCTACACGGAGCGGACGGCATAGAGATTTTCACAGGCTTGTCATTGAACTTCGCAGTAAGGCCAAATTTAGCATTACGAGTCTGGCTAAATCCCTTGAGGTAAGAGTTGTGGGTATTGATTCTCTTGGGTTCAGAGGAGGTTATGCCGGTACGAGTTTTTTCAAGTTACAAAGAATATCTACAGTAAGTAAGGCCAACGTACCTGTTACAACATTTTTTCTAAGGCATAAAAAAACGGCGAGAATAAGATACCGCTCTCTTCAAAAACCATTCAGAATCATTATAGATATGTATCCGCAGGCCCTAAGCTCCGGGGCCGTGAAGGCTTCTCATAGAGTAAAAAAGAGTAAGTCCGCCAAGAGCGCTCCGAAGCGCACGGTTTATGGCGGGCGTGAACACAGCGCTCTTGCATTTAACAAGGGCTGGAGGTGGACATTCAGGAAGTCGACCATAAAACATCTGAAGGAGTACTATTACTCAAATATTCCTTCTGCGAGTATTGATAAGTATAGCGAGTATGTTCACCTGAGAGAGGGACTTGGCCGCGTAGAGGGCATGGAGACGTTGTCTTACCTCAAAGCCCTTACTCTTGGAGGTTATCTCAATGATGCGCAGACCTTTCAGTCTATCATATTATTTGCCCGTAATGTTATTACGAATACTGAGGCCGAGCAGGATTTGATGGAAGTTCCTGAGAATGCATTTACCTCAATGGCACGCTTTCTTATAGCATCATACTATGAGAGAGAGGGGTTATATCCTGAGGCTATAGCCTATTATGGCATGGCTTATAATGGAAGAGGAAGCAAAAAACTTAAGGCCAATGCGGCTATTGGCAGAGGGCGGGTTCTGTTTTTTTCCGGCAAGGTAAGTGAGTCAAAAAAGTGGTTTATCAAGGCCCGCAAGGAGGGCTCAAGAGATGCCGGAGCGTGGCTGGCAAATGTGCTTTTTTTAAAGGGTGAGTTCTCTAAGGCGTGGTCGAATTACGCTAAGATGGATAACCTTGAAGACCCTCTGAGTCTTATGGGATTTGCAGATATAAAGATGATGCGAGGTGATTTTAAGGGTGCGGGACATATATTTAAAGGGCTTAAGACAAGGTTTCGAGGCGGAGAAATTATGCAGCCCTTTTTCGCTTTAAGAGAGGCCGATACTCTTTTGGCAGCGGGCAGTGTTAAGGAGGCTCTTGGGGCTTATGTAAAGATACGGAGCAACTCATCGCCTGATGGAGCGGCAATGGCTGGCCTTGCTCTTGCCGACTACTACTCTTATGAAGGCGGCGAGGCGCTTAAAGCAAGAGATCTTTATAGAGAGGTCGCCGGTGGTAAGAGTATCGCCTCAGGCGAGGCCTTGCTGCGTCTAGCAGATGTCCTTGAGGGGTTAAAGGAGCACAGCGAAGCTATGAAGGCCCTTGACGATCTGTTTTTTGGTTATCCCTTTCTTATGGGTACGGAGATGATGGGTTTTTTACGCTCAAAGATAACCTACAATTGGATCTCAGACCTCTATAACTCAAAAAAGTGGCTTGAAGTAGCCATTATCAACTACCGCTACGGCAACTGGGTATCATACGGAAAGAGGGCGGAGAATTTTCTAAGGGCGGGTGAGGCCCTTATGAAAATCGGCTTAACGCCTGACGCCGTAAAGACCCTGATTAAGGCCGAGAAGATAGGTAAAAAAGAGATAAGGGTTAAGGCCGCCCTTATTTTGACTCGTTTATATCTTGACCAGAGAGATTTTGTCTCTGCAAAGAGGCTGCTCGACGGCATAAGAGGTAATTTGTCAGGGGCCGCTCTCAACTCTAAATGGGATGATTACTATATAGAGGCCCTCTACCTGAAGGGTAACTATAAAGAAGTAATACGTCTTGGTAAGGGTAAAAAAGATGGGCCAATGCTTCTGATGAGAGCAGGTGCATACAAGGGGCTCTCAATGTGGAGCGATGCGAAACGCCTTTATCTGATGGCTATAGCAGAGTATAAAAAAAATCATAACAGGGAGCGTTTGATAGAGGCAAGGACAGGGTACGGAGACAGCCTTTATCATAGCGGTGGGTTTAACTCTGCCATAAAGGCCTATGGAGCCTCTGTATCTATGGTCTCGGAAGACTCACATGCTGCTAAGAGGTGGGCTAAGTATCGACTATCACTTAGTTACGCAGGCGCAGGTATGGGAGAAAAGGCAGTGGAGGCGGCAAGAGCCTTAAAGAAAGAGGATAATTCTTACGGTGAGTGGGCCGAGGCCCTTACGCTTGCAGAGATAAAGGGGAAGTAGAGATGGAGATGAGTAGTAATATTGACAAGGCATTTTTAAACAGGGCTTTTCAGGAGTTTGAGGAATCTTCACGTAAGCTTGAGATGCAGTACGCGATGTTGGGAAATAAGTTCGGTGAGTTGGAGAGAGAGTTCTCGGGAAAGAATAAGGCCGCCGAGAGAACAGCTCGTCTTGCCGCTATGGGAGAGATGGCCGCAAAGATAGCGCATGAAATAAGAAACCCTCTGGGTTCTATACTGATTTTTTCCACCTTACTTTGCCGTGAGCTCTCCGCACAGGAGGACAATCAGAGGCTTGCAGGGAATATCCTTGAGGGAGTAAGAGATCTTGACCGTATACTCTCTGATATGCTCGTCTTCTCCAACGGCCCCGAACCCTCACTGGAACTTATTGACATAGGCGAGGTTTTGGAGAGTGCCCTTCATACATGCTCCAGAGGAAGTGCGAAGGATATCTCAATAATACGCTCCTACAACGGAGCGACAAAGGTTAGCGCAGATGCCGGGCTGCTTCGCCAGCTCTTTCTTAATCTGTTTTTCAATGCTTACGACGCCATCGGCGACAACGCAGGATTTATAAAAATTTCTACCTCAAAGGGCGACGCCGAAGCCATTAAGATTATTATAGAGGACAGTGGGGGCGGCATGGACGAGTCGATTGAGGACAGGGTCTTTGATCCCTTTTTTACTACAAAACATAGCGGCACAGGCCTTGGCCTTGCCATAGTAGCATCAATAGCCAGGGCCCACGGCGGTGAGATAACGTGTTGTTCAAGGCCCGGACAGGGGGCGAGGTTTACCGTGACGCTGCCCGTACAGAATAATAACGCTCAGGGCGATACTGCCTGTTAAGCGAGAGGAGAGGAATATATGGAGGACATACTTGTTGTTGATGATGACCCCGGCATGAAAAGCGCCCTTAATGAGGCCCTCTGCCGTAAGGGTTACAAGGTCACTCTTGCCGCCTCAGGCAAGGAGGCCCTGGAGTTGTTTCACGATATGAGGTATCGCCTTGTTATTAGCGATATGAAGATGCCGGGCATGGACGGTATGGAGCTGATGAGGGGGGTTAAGAAGATAGAGCCCACTACTCCCGTACTCCTGATAACGGCCTTTGGTACGGTAAAGAAGGCCGTAGAGGCCGTTAAAGAGGGGGCTGTTGATTTTATTCAGAAGCCCTTTGACCTTGAGATTCTTGAGGCCCTCGTAGAGAAGACCCTCTTGGCCGGAGTGGGCAGCAAGATGGGAGGAAAAGTCCTGCTCCATACATCATCGCCTGTTATGAGTAAGACAATCGCCTTTGCCACTATTGCCGCGAGAAGTGACGCTACTGTGATGATAAGCGGTGAGTCAGGCACGGGTAAGGAGCTGCTCTCAAGATTTATTCACGACGGGAGCACGCGGGGCAAGGGGCCTTTTGTGGCAGTTAACTGCGCCTCAATACCAGATGGTCTTCTTGAGAGCGAGCTCTTTGGTGTAGAAAAAGGCGCCTTTACGGGCGCTGGAACTGCGCGCGAGGGTAAGTTCGAACAGGCCGATAAGGGCACTATACTCCTTGACGAGGTAAGCGAGATGGATGTGAGGCTTCAGGCAAAACTTCTCCGTGTTATTCAGGAGCGTGAGGTTGAGAGGCTTGGGGCAAAGAAAGTTAAGAGCCTTGATATAAGAATTATCGCCACTACTAATAGAGACCTCGCCATGGAGGTCAAGGAAGGCCGTTTTAGGGAAGACCTCTTTTACCGATTGAATATTTTTCCAATTACTATACCTCCCCTTCGAGATAGAAGCGAGGACATAAGAGCTCTCGCAACTGCTTTTATGAAGACCTTTAGCGCGAGGTACAAACGTCACCTTGAGTCTATTTCCACAGAAGCCCTCGCTTTTTTAAGTGAGCGCGCTTGGGCAGGTAATGTGAGAGAGCTGGAAAATACCATAGAGCGCTCCGTACTGCTTAGCAGCGGCTCTGTTCTTACGCTGGAGCATCTGCTCCTTTGCGGCCCTAATGAAAGGGTGAAAGTGCCGCGTACTCAAGCCGCACCGTCAAATGGCATAACCATAAAAGACGTGGAGAGAGACCTCATATTTAAGACGCTTGAAGATACTGGAGGCAACAGGACAAGAGCGGCAACGCGTCTTGGAATATCTATAAGAACACTTAGAAATAAACTCAAGGAGTACAATACGGCGCCGGCTGTATAGGAGCGGGGTATGCAGAAAAAGGGGTAAATTCTGCCCTCTTGGCCTTGATCTTGCCTCTAATCCTTACAAATATGATCCATTATACACGGTATGAATCTTGCACCTAAAACAGATACACAATGGGGAGGGGTATGGAGGTGAGTGCGGGGGCGGAGGGTAGAGGACGAGATAGAGAGGTAGAGGTGATGGGTAGAGGGGCAAGTGGTGAGGGATGGGGGGTGAGGGGTGTTTAGGGCGTATGGTGAATGGGCGTTTGGTGACAGGTGAAGGATTTCATGGTGATGAGGCGGCTCTGAAATAATAGCTTATTTGGAGTTAATCCCTACAGTATTTATAAGGGGAGTGGCGATTAATGCGGACGGGCCTGCTTAAGTAATAGATAGAAGTTGCTATATTATTTAAGCTCTTATATGGATTATATAAGAAACATGCTAAGGAGTATGAGATGGATTTTATCTTTGGAAAGACCATAGGGATGCTCACAAAGACCCTTGATCTTCGTGCCGCAGAGCAGCGTGCCATTGCCTCTAATATAGCCAACAGCGAGACCCCCGGGTATCGTGCAAAAAACGTAGACTTTAAATCCGCTCTTGACGGCTTAGTCTCTGATTCTACCTCAAAAATACATCTGCGGGGTACCAACCCCGCGCACTTTACCTCCCTTAGAAGCGGCTCCAATGTGCAGATGGTTGAGAGGGCAGGTGATGATAATGGTTTTGATGATAACAGCGTTGACGTAGAGGATGAGATGGCGAGGCTCTCAGGCAACTATATGATGTATAACGTCTCATCAAAGATACTTAGAAAAAAGTTCTCAATCTTAATGACTGCGATTAAGTCTTAATTAAGCGCGAGCAAAGGAGGGCTGATGGATAATATTTTCTCAGTTATCGCCTCTGGAATGAAGGCCCAGAGAATAAGGATGAACGTTATATCAAGTAACCTTGCCAACGCAAACAGCACAGGCGGTCTTACGGGTAGTACCTACAGGAGAAGGGACGTAGTCTTTTCCTCGGTAAAGGAGACCCCGGGTTTTGCTGATATTCTCCGCTCTTCAGGCGGGCCTTCCCTTGAGGGCGTGCGTGTTACTGAGATAGTTGAGGATAAAAGGCCTCTGAAAAAGGTCTATGAACCGGGCCACCCGGGAGCAGATTCCAATGGGTATGTAAAGTATCCAAATGTAAATGCCGCAGAGGAGATGGTTAACATGATGAGCGCATCAAGGAGCTACGAGGCTAATGTAAATGCCTTCAGGGCAACTCGCGAGATGATGATGCGGGCCATGGAGATAATTCAGTAGCCCCCGTTAAATAAATTTGTGGAGATAATTATGGTAGACGCGATTAAAGGTACTGTAAATACTGTAACAGCTGCGCACTCGCTAAAGACCTCGAAGGGGCCGGGAAAGAGCGATTTTGAGGGTATGCTCAAGGCGAGTATGGAGAAGGTAAATAATCTTCAGGGCGAGGCCGACAAGAGCATTGAGGGGCTTGCCTCAGGCGAGGTAAAAGACCTTCATGAGACGATGATAGCAATAGAGAAGGCGGATCTATCTTTTAATCTCATGGTGCAGGTGAGAAATAAGCTCATAGCCGCCTATGAAGAGGTTATGAGGATGCAGGTATAGAACTATGGCTACAGTATCAAAACAGCTTAAGAAGATGAGTCCCATGAAGCTCGGCCTCCTTATGAGTATCGCAACTCTTACGGCCGTTGCCATAATCTATCTTGTCACATGGAGCTCTACAGCTGAGTATGGCGTTCTTTTCGCAGGTCTTGACTCTGATGACGCAGGTCAGATTATCGCTAAACTCGGAGACAAGAACATTCCTTATAAGTTAAACGGCGGCATTATATCCGTGCCCGAGGATAAGGTACATGCCACGAGAATGGAGCTTGCCGCCGACGGCCTTCCCGGCGGCGGTGGTGTTGGTTTTGAGCTTTTTGACAAGGGTAACTTCGGCCTTACGGACTTTGTTCAGAAGATAAATTTTAAGAGGGCCATGCAGGGCGAGTTATCAAGGAGTATCTCGCGAATTAAGGGCGTACAGTCCGCGCGAGTTCATCTTGTCATACCTGAGAAGGGGGTATTTCTTGGCGAGGAGAAAAAGGCCCGTGCCTCTATCGTACTTATGCTTCGGCCCGGCGCTCATCTTGGCGGCGGTGATGTTAAGGCCATTGTCCACCTTGTAGCAGGAGGTCTGCAGAACCTCAGCCCTAAAGACGTAACCATTGTTGATACAGAGGGCAGGCTCCTTACATCAAGCGGTGATGATGAGGGCAGTAATGGTTTCAGCTCCTCGCAGATGGATTACAAAAGGAGGGTTGAGAGTGATATGTCCAGGCGTGTTCAGTCAATGATTGAGCGGGCTCTGGGCAATGGCAGGGCCGTAGCGCGTGTCTCTGTTGAGCTTGAGAGGCGCCGTGTTGACAGGACTGAGGAATTATTTGACCCCGATAGTCAGGTTGTAAGAAGCGAGCAGAGGACAAAAGAGAGCGCTGGAGGCAGCGGCGGAGCAACAGGTGTACCAGGCGTGTTATCAAATCTGCCCGGTAAGGGCGCAAAGGGCAAGGGCCGGCAGGGGGCTTTCTCAAAAAAAGAGAACGAGGTGCTTAACTACGAGCTTAATAAGGTAGTAAAACGTGTTGTTGAGCCCTTTGGACAGATAAAGAAGTTATCAGTATCCGTTCTTATAGACGGCAGTTACGCTCCTCTCGCACCGGACGCCGCCGAGGGTACTGCAAGAAAGTACATCGCCCGTACACCGGAGGAGCTTGGGAAGATAACTTCTATGGTAAAGGGCGCACTTGGTTTTGATGAAGAGAGGGGGGATACTATCAGCGTAGTGAACATACCTTTTGAGGATAGTCTTCCTGTCCTGGATACACCCCTGCCTGAGGAGGGAGTCTCTATGGTTGAGTCTCTTACGCCCCTTGCCGTTAAGTACGGCAGTGTCTTTCTTAGTGTATTATTTCTTATATTTTTCGTCTTAAGGCCTATTATGAAGAGATTAACAGTGGAAAAAGAGGCCCTTCAGTCTATTTCACAGATATTTCCTGAGATGCTTGAGGGTTCTACAGAGAGGGGGCTTGAGGCCGGTACAGAGCGCAAGACAGATGCTACGGAGAGGCTAAAACAGCTTGTAATGGAGAACCCGAGGCAGGCGGCTATGGTCATCAAGGGCTGGATGCAGGAAAGATAAGATAAGGAAGGAAAAGGGAAAAAATATTGTCAAATATAAAAGGAGCGGAAAAAGCGGCGGTTCTACTTATAAACGTCGGCGAGGCCCTTGCCTCTGAGGTGATGAAGTTTCTAAGTCATAGAGAGGTGCAGGACGTAAGCGAGAATATCGCCAAGATGGAGTCTATCGCCCCTGACGTAGGCTCTGAGGTGGTGCGGGAATTTGTTCAGAATGCAGAAAAATCAGGCCTTGCCGTGCAGGGCCTTGAGTTCGCAAAGAGCGTTATTGAGAGTACTTTTAGCCCCGAGAAGGCAAAACGCGTCCTTGATCAGCTCGCAAAGGAGGCTGAGGGAGACGGCATAAAGGCCCTTGCTTACATGGACCCCAAGGCTGTTGCCAATATGGTACGCGGCGAGCATCCGCAGATAATAGCCATAATACTCGCTCTTATGCCCTCTGAGCGGGCCTCTCTTGTCGTAAGGGAGCTGCCGGAAATTCTCATGGGAGATGTTATGCAGAGGGTTGCTGTTATTGAGACAATACCTCAGGCGGCCCTGAAGGAGATAGAGGCCGTTGTAAGAGAGCAGGTTATAGAGAGCGATGACGGCACAGGAGACCTTGTTGAGGGCGTTAAACTCGCAGCAGAGATACTTAATCAGATGGAGTCGGCAACAGAGACCTCAATTATTGAGTTTATAGACAAGTCCAGCCCTGAGCTCGCTACAAAGATTCAGGAGAAGATGTTCGTCTTTATCGATTTACTTGAGATGGACGATAGATCCATGCAGGCTATTCTAAAAGAGGTGGAGACAGAGTCTCTGAGCATAGCACTGAAGGGAGCTGATAAGACCCTTGCTGATAAGTTCTTCAAGAATATGTCTGAGAGGGCGGCTGACATGCTCCGTGAGGACATTGAGACACGGGGGCCTGTAAAGGTAAGCGATGTAGAGGCCGCGCAGATAGCCGTTGTAGGTGTTGCGAGAAAGCTCGAGCAGGAGGGTAAGATAATTCGGGCCGGTAAGGGTGGCGATGTCATAGAGTAGGGGTAGGGGCGGGGAGAGTATGGAGCATGGGGAAGTGGGGAATGTAGGGGATAAGGTTGTGAGAAGGGGCGTGGGGCGAGGTGAGGTGGAAGGCGGCGACGTTGGGTGAGGGTGATAGAGGTGGTATCGCTGTATAACAGTGCAAGTAATATGACGAATAATAGGGCGAGGAGTCGCGCTATGGGTATAAAAGCGAGGGAACTCAAAGAGGGTAGAGGTTCAAGAGGGGGCGGTGGAGAGTGAGGGGCACAGGGAGCTGATGATACGTCTTTATTATAAATACAAGAGAGGTTCAAGTGTCGTCAAATGTTTATAAGGGTACTGAGAGAAGGGGTAAGGACGTATCTCCTCTCGTCTTTGAGAAGCTAAAAGACAGGAGAGTCGCAGGTAGAAGGGCCTCAGACAGGGGGGCGGGCGAGGCCGCTTGCGAAGAAATATACAAGGAGGCCTTTGCCGAGGGAGAAAAAGCCGGTTTTACTGCGGGCATGAGTGAGGCAAAGCGCATCTGTTTTGGCCTTGAGGCTCTCTTAGGTGAAATTACGGAATTTAAGAAGAGGCTCTTTAAAGAGTGCGAGCAGGAAGTAGTTGAGCTAACAGTGAGTATTGCCAGAAAGGTGATTCAGAGAGAGCTTTCCATGAAGGAGGATAGCGTAGTCTACGTTGTGCGAGAGGCCCTGAAGGCAGCCGTTACAAATGGAAAGATAATCTTAAGGATTAACCCCGCTGATATGGAGATAATAAACGGCGAGGCCAGGGGGCTGCAGAGGTATACAAAGGGTTTCTCCTCTATTGTCATTGAGGGCGATGAGGGCGTAAGTAGAGGAGGATGTATTATCGAGACAGACTCCGGCGAGGTAGACGCCACTATTGAGGGGCTTCTTGATGAGGTTGTTGGTGTTTTGAAGGATAGCTGAGGTGGGAGCGATGGGAGAAGGGGCCTGAGGGGGGTGTGTGGTAGAGAGGGGCGAGGTGGGGCGTGTGGGAGAGAGGGGGCGAGGTGGGTAAGAAGGTATGTGTTTTTTTAAGGTGGGGCGCATGAGGGGGGAGTGAGGCGTAGGTGGTGTGGAGGAGTGTATCTACTGATGAGCGGCGAATTGATGTGTAAGGCGCTATGACCTTGGCTCTTGGGCGGCGCTTTATAATAAAGAGGAGAGATAACTCTGTATACAGATACACTTAAGAGAAGGCTGGAGACATATACCTCAGCCGTAAAGGCCATGCGTCCCGTGAGGGTTAACGGCAGGGTAACGCGTGTTGTGGGCCTGATTATGGAGGGCATTGGTTTTGGCGCCTCTGTAGGCGAAATTTGCAGGGTCTATCCAAGAGACGGTATGAAGGGCCTTGATTGCGAGGTTGTGGGCTTTTCCGGTGACAGGATTCTCTTAATGCCCCTTGGCGAGGTCTTTGGTATTGGCCCGGGTAGTAAGATTGTTACAAAGAGAAGTTGCGCCCGTGTAAAGGTAAGCGAGCGTCTACTTGGCAGGACCCTTGACGGTATGGGGCTGCCTATAGACGGTCTTGGCGAGGTGGAGCCTGATATGGAGTATCCCCTTTACAGCGCCCCTGATAATCCCCTGTTGCGAAGGCGCATAGATAAACCCCTTGATGTGGGTATTAAGGCCCTTAACGGCCTTCTTACAGTGGGCAGAGGTCAGAGAATAGGCATATTCGCAGGCAGTGGTGTAGGTAAGAGCGTACTGATGGGCATGATGGCGCGTAACACGAGCGCAGATGTAAATGTCATAGCCCTTGTAGGCGAGAGGGGCAGAGAGGTAAAGGAGTTTATTGAAAAAGACCTCGGCCCCGAGGGACTCGCTCGCTCCGTAGTTGTTGTCGCCACCTCAGATCAGCCTCCCCTTATAAGGATGCGAGCAGCTTTTATGGCAACGGCCATTGCCGAGTATTTTCGAGACAAGGGCCGCGATGTGCTGCTGATGATGGATTCTGTTACGAGGTTTGCAATGGCGCAGCGAGAGGTAGGTCTCGCCGCAGGTGAGCCTCCCGCCACAAAAGGTTACCCCCCCTCTGTATTTACCATGCTCCCAAAACTCCTTGAACGTGTAGGCACATCAAGCTCTGCAGGTACGATAACGGGTTTTTATACAATCCTCGTAGAGGGAGATGATATTAACGACCCTGTTGGCGATACAACTCGGAGCATACTCGACGGCCATGTAGTACTGTCGCGAGCAATCGCCTCAGGAGGCCATTATCCTGCCATAGACGTTCTTGAGAGTGTAAGCCGTGTAATGATAGACGTAGTGCCAACCTGGCACATGGAGGCCGCGGCAAAGGTGCGAGCCCTTATGGCCTCATACAGAAAGGCCTATGACCTTATCAGCATAGGGGCCTACAAAGATGGAAGCGACCCTGATGTTGATATGTCTATAAGGGCCATTAAGGCGATAAATAAATTTCTAAGGCAGGGTATAGGTGAACGAGTTACCTTCAATGAGAGCCTGACTATGCTTCTTTCTCTTGCAGGCGAGTATGCGCCCGCCTAAGAGTAGGGCAGATAAAATTATGGTGTAAAACATGAAAAAATTCAGATTCAACCTATCCTCACTTCATAAGTACAGGAGCAGCCTGGAAGAGGCCAGTGTTAAGGAATTCTCAAGTGAGCTCGAGAGGTTCAATGAGGAGCAGCGGGGGGTGCAGCGCCTTAGAGATGAAAAAAGCAGACTCGCCGCAGAGATAGACCGTATTAAGGAAAGAGGTGACAACCGCCTTGAGCTTGCCCTTTACGCTACATACATCAGCGATTTAAAAGAGTTCATAAAAGAGAAGGAGGCCCTTGTGGAGGCCTGCAAAAAAGAGCTTGAGATAAAGCGGCTGGCTCTCACAGAGGTGATGAAAGAGCGCAAGGTTCTTGATGTGATGAGAGATAAGTCCCTTGAAGAGCATACTATGAAGTCAAAGAAGGCGGAGCAGAAGGTTATTGACGATATAGCGGGAACAAGTTTTTTTGCCGGGGGTGAGAGAGATGAGAAATAAGATTATTGCCGCGCTTTTTGTACTTAAGATAACGATACTCGGCACATGGTTTCTTGTAGCGCTTACTCCTTTCTCATCGAAGGTTGTCTCTGCTGGTCTGCCGCCTGAATCAACAGATCTTAGCCGTGATAGGGTAAAGAGTCCGCCCTCTACGGAGAAGGGTCTGATACTGGCAATTGCGAGAAAAGACAAGGAGCTGCGTTTACGCGAAGATGAGCTTAACGAGAGGATGGCGCACCTTGTAGAGGTAAGAGTTGATATTGAGACAAAGGTGAAGGAGCTGAAGGGGCTTATAAAAGAACTTGATTCGGTAAAGACTAAGATAGACACCTTTAATAATAATAAGGCTCGGCGCCTTGTAAAGATATATGAGAATATGGCCCCACAGAGCGCCGCCGCGAGGATAGAGCGCCTTGAAGACTCAATGGCGGCATCAATACTTGGCTCTATGAAAGAGAAGATAGCGGGAAAAATTCTCGGTTTTATAAATGTGGATAAATCCGTAAAAATTAGCCGCGTCCTTAAAAAAGATATCAGGTAAGAGGCGGCGGGGTAGATGGCGGGATAGGGGGGGTAGGTTTCTTTAAGGAAGATATTTAAGAGTAGGAATTAACAAAAAAACTGCCCAGGGGCAGTTTTTTTGTTCAAGACCCCTTTGCAGTCAAGACCGGCCATTGTGGTGGGTAAAGATTGCCGAGGGGTTTTTTTTGCCTCTTTTTGTTAGCTTTAAAACATATTATCAAGTATTAGTTAATTATCGTAAGTATTCTTATTTTAAGTGTTTTTATTTAGTCTAAATTCAATGGCACGGCTGTTGCGTTAGTTACTGCTGAGTTGAATGTATATATGTAGTTAGTGCTTTATTTTGAAGGAGCTTTTAAGTGGCAATGAGTAGGGTAATAACCACGGTATCTGCAAAGACACCTCAAGTTAAGGATAACTCCTCTGTAGCTTCTGGTAAGGCGCGGGCTTCTTCCGGTCTTAATTTGTCTGCTGAGAAAAGCCATGACTTTAAGATTAGCCTTGATGAGTTTAGCGGTATCAAGAAGACGTACACGAGCAGGAAAGGAGAAAAAAAGGCTTCCGGGGTAAGTGCTTTATCTTCCCATAAGGGCGCAGCTAACGCAGGAAAATCCAAAAAAGGCATTGTAGTAGCGCAAGAAGACAGAGGTCAGAGAGTTAGTAAAAAAACCGTCCATAAAAAGAATATTAAGAGCGTGAGTACTAAAAAGACCGCTGAAGGGCGAAGGCACAAGGGCAAGACAAAACCATTACTCAAGGGCAAGGCCGTGACATCGGATAAGGGCGGCGGCACTCTGCTGACCGCAGAGGTGCTAAAGACTACTCAGGGCCATGTTGAGGGCAAAGCGCCTGCACGAGGCGGCGCTCTTAAAAATTCCGAGATTAGCCCTGAAGTCTTTATTGAAGGCTCTAAGGTAAAGGGCTATTCTTTCGGTAAGGAAGCGGACTCTGAAGTCGGCCAAAGTTTTCAGGGTATCACTAAAAGTGCTGTCAAAAAAAAGGGACTTCTTAAAGGGGCCAAGAAGGGGAGGATTCAGAAGGCAGGTGCGGTTTTTTCGGAAAAAAGGCTTACGAGTAGCGTTAAAGGCCTAAAGAGCGCCAAGTCAGGTCAGACCTCGGTAGAAGCTGGTAGCAGCGCTCACTTAAAGAAGAGGGCTTTTAAGGTTATGCCTGTATCAGCTCGTCATACTTTATCAGAGCTCTCAGGCCCCGGTGTCTTGGAGCTAAGCGGTGTGGAAAAAAAGAGGGTTATTCATAAAGTATCAGCAGCGGAGGTAGAGAAGGGGCTAAAAAATATTAATATAAAAAAAAGGGTAAAGGCAGGGCGAGGTGTAAGGGCGCATGGTCTTGCTGTCTCGAAGAGAAGCTTCCACGTAAAAGATGAGTTGAGGAAAAAAGGTAAAAGGCCTCAATTATCAGAGGCCTCTACAAAAGGGGCTGCTTCTTTAAGTAAGATGCCTTTTAGCAATGGAGCTCTAAGGTCTGAGATTCACGGTGCAGGCCTTTTAAGGAGCGGATTTATTCCTAACTCGGCGGGAGAAGGTGTTAATACAGTGCAGGCCGGCTTTGTTAATGACGTGCCTTTAATTAATGAGTCAAGTGCTGATAGAAGCGCGCCTGTAGCTTATAGCGCCGTACTTAACACGGCGGTATTAAAGGAAAAGGGTATATTCGCAGCCGCCGCTCTATCAGGGCGAGGAGATTTGGCAGGTTCCGCGGGGATGAAAGTAATAAAGAGAGCGGCAGACGGCATTGTAATGAGCCTTCGAGAGAGCCGGCGAGAGGTTGTTATAACCCTTGAACCGGAAGAACTCGGTAAGATGGAGATAAAGGTACGTTTAAGCGACGGCCTTGTGGAGACGAGTATCCTTGTCGACAATCCCCGCGTAATGGCCATGATTAACGCTGACGAGCAGGCTCTGAAGGAGCAGCTCGCAAGGCATGGCATTATGGCCGGAGGCCTTGAGGTAGCTCTTAATAAGAAAGGGCACGGTTTTTCAGGGCAGAGGCAAGAGTCTTTTTATAGCAAAGATAACCCCTTAGCTGCGCGGAGAGGTCTCATTAAGGGCAGCGTAGCGGAGGCATTGCCTGCCGCGCACAGTGAGACAAGTTCCGGCAGAGGCCTCGACCTCTTTATATAAGTACTGTAAAGAGGAAGATGATTAACGAATAAAGGAGGAATGAAATGCAGACAAATCCGGTAAGCCTTACTTCAATTGCGGGAGCGGCGGGACTTAAGGGCAAGCAAGAGGTCTCATCTGATATGTTTCTAAAATTGCTCGTAACTCAGTTGAAGAATCAGGACCCACTCTCACCGGCTGATAATACTGCCTTTGTGGCGCAGCTCGCACAGTTCAGCTCTCTTGAGGGAATAAAAAATCTTAATAAGAGCTTTGGTACCGTCTCCGACTCCATGGGCTCTCTTAGCAACTACAGTACGGCAAATCTCATTGGAAGAGATGTAAAGGTAAAGGGCGATAGCTTTAACTTTACAGGTACTCCAGCTGTGCTTGGGTATGAGCTAAATAACCCTGCCGATGCCGTAACTCTTACGGTCTCTGACAGCGCCGGAAGGGTAGTTGGCACGAGTAGGGCAAAGGATGCAGCGGCGGGCAGCCATACCTTCAGCTGGGATGGTCTTGGGATAAACGGTAATCCTCTGCCCAATGGAGATTACGCCTTTACCGTAACAACGGATAACGCTTCAGGTAAGACCATACCCCTTGATACTTATATTCGAGGCAAGGTGGCAGGTGTTCACTTTGAGGGTAATGAGGCGAGGATAAGCATTGATGGGGCCATCTTCCCCGCGGCAGATATTAAAGAGATTTTCTAATAAGTGTACTTAAGCGAGAGGGTATAGCGGTAGATTTGGTTCTGATTTTGTAAGAACAGAGAGTTTCATCTTAAAAGGAGGTATTACTGTGCAGACATCACTCTTTACGGGTATAAGCGGTCTTAACGCCAATCTCGCCGAGTTATCTGTTGTTGGTAATAACATCGCCAATGTAAACACCGTTGGTTTCAAGGCGAGCAGGGCTGTATTCTCCGACCTGCTCAGCCAGACGCTTAACGCCGGAGGCAACCCCAAGCAGATAGGGCTCGGCGTAGACATGACAGGCGTAGAGCATCTCTTTAATCAGGGGGCAATGGAGACTACGGGCAATGCCTTTGACCTTGCCATAAGCGGCGGAGGTTTTTTTGTCCTGCAGAACCCCGAACTTAGCAAACCCTCTTACTCAAGGGCAGGTCAATTTCATACCGATAAGGAGAACTATCTTGTGAATCCTGAGAACTTGCGCCTTCAGGGGTTCTTAGCGAATGCCTCAGGGGTACTTGGAAATACCATAAAGGACATTCAGCTTACGACGAATAACGTCTCGCCTAACGCTTCAACAAAGGTTGATATGTCAGTGAACCTTGATTCAAACGCCCCTGTTACGGGTTATGTCTTTACCGCCGGCACTAATGACAGCGTGGTTTTTAATGTGGGCGGAGCGCCAATTACAGCGAGTGTTGTTACTGACGGCGGGCTGACTACAGGCTCGGCAAGTACGGGAGGCGCCGTAGCCGCCGCCATAAAGGCGGCCCTTGAGGCCAAGAACGGGACGACTGATACCTATACAGTATCTTATGACGGAAAGACGGGAAAGTTTACCGTAAAGAACGATACCGGTAACGGCACGGTCCTTACCCTTGACTGGTCTACGAGTACATCGGCCTCTCTTCTTGGTTTTAACGCCCTAAGCTCCGGTGCCATAGCCGCAGGTGCCACTGATGTAAGCGATCTGGCAGGAGGTGCCTTCAGCCTCGCCAAGGCAGGTGAGACCTCAAACTTCTCAGCGCCTGTTACTATCTTCGACTCACTGGGGAACTCTCACGTTATTACCAATTACTTCAGAAAGAAGAGCGTTGGAACAACTGGTAATTCCTGGGAGTGGTTCTCTGTCGTAGACGGGGCTGACAGCATGAGCGGCGCTTCAGAGGTTCAGGCTCAGGGAAGTATGGTCTTTGATACAACAGGGGCTTTATTTTCCCAGTCTGCCGTTACCTACCCTACTACGGGTTTTGACTTTGCGGGAGGCGTAAAGCAGGATCAGATAATAGGCTTTGATTTTGGTAACGGTATTACAGCAGGCGGCACGGGCACAGACGGGACTACGCAGTACGGCGTTGGCTCTTCTCTTCTTAGTCTCAAGCAGGACGGCTTTGCTCCAGGCACCCTGCAAAGACTCGACGTAGGCACTGACGGAGAGATTACCGGTGTCTTTTCAAATGGTACAAACAGGACTATCGCGCGTATTATGCTCGCTGATTTTCCAAATATCACAGGGCTTACAAGTGACGGCAGCGGGCTTTTTTCCGAGACATCGGGCTCAGGTCAGCGTCTTCTAAACTCTCCGGGAAGCGGCGGTGTGGGCATACTCAGGGCCTCTACGCTGGAGCTCTCAACAGTGGATATCGCCCAGGAATTTGTAAAGATGATTACGGCGCAGAGGGGTTTTCAGGCCAACTCCCGTATCATTACCACAACAGACGCCCTTCTTGCAGAGCTTGTCAATCTGAAGCGTTAAGGAAGTCTTTGGATTGCAGTGAGAGGTTAGCTCTCTTAAAAAATTCTATATCTCAAGGGGTATGCCGCGGCATGCCCCTTTCTTTTTTTTAAATCAACAAAATGACAGAGGTCTGCGAAAGTTTGACTTTTTTACTCTAACGTATCCTCTATAAACGGCCCCTGAATCAGTATATGGACAAAGGGGCCGCCTTGCCTCTATCTCTGTAACCGTGGCACGGAGCTTGCACTATTTTACATGCGTAAGAATTAATCTGAACTTAGGAGATGGTCATGGCAGATGAGAAGGACGAGAGTAAAGAGGGCGGTAAGGAGAAGAAAAAAAAGAAGAGCAAACTTATTTTAATCATTATTCCGCTTGCAGTTATTCTGCTCGGAGGCGGCGGGTTTTTTGCCTACAAGACTTTTCTCTCTTCCCCCGCAGGTGATGAGGAGGCCGTGAGTGAGGACGGCGGTAATGCAAAACAGGGCGAGAAGAAACACTCCAAGAAATCAAAACACGGCGAGCATGGAGGTGAGGGTGAGTCCTCCGGTGAGGGGCCTTTATTTTTTAATCTCGCACCCTTTGTCGTGAACCTTCAGGATAATATTGGTACGCGATACCTAAAACTTACCATGCAGCTTGAGCTTGAGGACTCTGAGGCCGAGACAGAGCTTAAGGCACAGCTGCCCCGCATACGTGACGCCCTGATTATTCTGCTAAGCAGTAAGAATTACTCTGAGATAGGCGTTGTAGAGGGTAAGTACAGGTTAAGGGATGAGATTGTAAAGAGGGTGAACAGACTCTTGAAAGATTCCTCTATTAAGGGAGCATATTTTACAGATTTTGTAATTCAGTAAGAGGGAGAGTTATGCAGGACCAGATACTTGACCAGGATGAAGTAGATGCCCTCTTGCAGGGCCTCTCTGATGGTCAAATAGAGTCTGATAAGGGCGCTGATACATCACCTGACGGTGTTGTGACCTATGATTTTGCCACTCAGGAAAAGACGGTGCGCGGCAGGATGCCCGCCCTTGAGATGGTCAATGAGAAGTTCTGCAACAAGGTTCGAGCACCTCTTCTAAGCATTATCAGAAGCAGCGTTGATATAGAGGCCAAGGGCATAGAGAGTGTGAAGTATGAGGAATTTGTCCGCAACCTTACGTTGCCGTCAAGTATTAATATCTTCACCATGAGTCCCTTTAGAGGTCATGGCATTCTTGTCATGGATCCTGAGCTTGCTTATCTGATTATTGATAATTACTTTGGCGGATCAGGGAGGTTCTATACACGTATTGAGGGTAGAGAGTTTACCGTAGTGGAGCAGTCCGTAATCAAGAAGGTAACAGACGTAATACTTGGGACACTCTCGGAGTCGTGGAAGAGTATCTGTGACGTTGACTTTTCTTTTACCAAGAATGAGATGAACCCACACTTTGTGAACGTAATTGAGGCCGTTGAGGTAATGATGGTCTCTACGTTTCATATGGAGATTGAGTCTACTACAAATACAGATAAGCATTTTTTTTATTTCTGCGTACCCTACCTGAACATGGAGTCAATAAAAGACCGCCTCTATGGAAGGGCAACTCAGTCTTCTATTGGAGCTGACGAGGGTTGGACATCGAGGCTGAGAGAGCATATTGAGCATGTGCCTCTTCGTGTTGAGAGCGAGGTTGGCGGTACAAAGATAAAACTCTCTGAGCTGCTTAAGCTTAAGACAGGAGATGTAATACTCCTTGATAGAAAGATTTACGAACCCTTTGATTTTAGTGTAGAGGGTGTGCCCACTTTTAGAGGCAGACCCGGTGTTTCCTCAAGTAATTACGCCATGGAAATTCAATCCGTAATAGAGAAGGGGAGTTGAGATGGCAGATGATGTAGATAAGAGCGCAGAGAAGGTAGAGGCCTCTGAGACAGAAGAGGTTAGTGCTGCTGCCGACGGGCAGGCTCCCGTAGAGGGCGGCGGTGCAGAGTCAGCCGAGGCTGAAGGGGCAGCAGAAGCAGGAGAAGCAGAAGCAGATGCAGGTGATGGTACTCCAGCTAAGAGTGATGAGACTCATGCAGAGTCCGACGGGGAAGTGGCAGCCCCAGGGGACGAGACCGTTACAGACGACGTATGGGCCGATGCCTTAAAAGAGGCCGAGGGACAGGAAGGTGAAGAGGCTGTTACAGAAGACGTATGGGCCGATGCCCTTAAAGAGTCCGGTGATAGCGACGGCAGCGCTGCTCCTCAAGTAGTGGCCGAGTCTACTGAAGAATCTAAGGCCATTGCCGATGCCGCCAAACCCGCTGATTTTTCCGAGCTTACGGGAAGCGGCACAGGCGCACTTGCCAATATGGACATGATTCTCGATATACCCGTTACTATTTCCGTAGAGCTTGGCCGCTCTGAGATGATTATTAAGGAGATACTTCAGCTTGGTCAGGGCTCGGTGGTGGAGCTTGAGAAGATGGCCGGTGAGCCAATGGAGATTCTCGTAAACGGAAAACTTGTGGCACGGGGCGAGGTCGTGATGGTTAATGAAAAATTCGGCGTAAGGCTTACGGATATTATAAGCCCGTCGGAGCGTGTAAAGAGGCTGGCATGACAGGCGGGTATACATACATGCTCTTAAGGTCAGTTGTAGCGCTTGGTCTTGTAATCGCCTTGATGGCAGGGGTTCTGTATGCCTTTAGAAGGTTATACGGTGTAAGGGGCGCTTCTTTAGATGCCATGCCCATCAGTATTCTCTCAAAGGCTTTTTTAGGACAAAAAAGCAGCATAGCCATTGTTGAGGTAGCGGGAGAGGTTCTTGTGCTTGGTGTCTCGCCTAATGCCGTAAATCTGCTGATGAGACTCGAAGACAGTGAGATTATCAAAAAGTTAAAGGCCACGCCCGGGCGAAGGGGCGGCCTTGAAAAACTCTTTGACAGACTTAATATGAGGGCTCTCTTAGTGAAGGGATTAAATAAGGGCAGTGGAGGCGGTGGGATATGACGGAACCTGCTGCTTTAGTCAAGAGAGAAAAACTTGTAAGGGTTATGATTATTTTGGCGCTGCCAGCCGTTATTTTGATAATCAGCTCTGCGCCCGCTTATGCCCTTGATATGCCCTCTATCGGATTAACTGTGAACGGCGAGACTGGCCCCGGTGGTCTTAGCGCCGCTATAAGGATAGTCGTACTCCTTACGGCCATTACTCTGGCGCCTGCCGTGCTTATAACAATGACGGCTTTTACACGTCTCGTAATCGTCTTGTCGCTCCTTCGCCAGGCCCTTGGAGTGCAGCAGGTTCCGCCTAATCAGGTCATTATCGGCATCGCCCTCTTTCTTACTTTTTTCGTCATGCGCCCTACCTTCATGGAGATTAACAAGAAGGCAGTCGTTCCCTATAACGATGGTGAGATATCTCAAACGAGGGCCCTCTCTGCGGCTCTGCCTCCTCTTCGTGCCTTTATGCTTCGAAACATCAGGGGTAAAGATCTCTCACTATTTGTAAAACTTGCCAAAGTAGAGCCCGCTGTAAAAAAAGAGGAGATGCCCCTATTTGCCGTAATACCCGCCTTTATAACGAGCGAGCTGAAGACGGCCTTTCAGATAGGCTTTCTCATATACCTGCCATTTCTCGTAATAGATATGGTAGTTGCCAGCGTACTTATGAGCATGGGCATGATGATGCTGCCTCCTGTGATGATTTCCCTGCCATTTAAGCTCATACTCTTTGTCCTTGTAGACGGATGGTACCTCCTTGTGGGGTCCCTTGTGCAGAGTTTTTCATGATTTTTCATATTTATTCAGGAGAGCGCGGTGATAACAAGTGAGTTCGTATCAACGCTTGGAATGGAGGCGATAAAGACGGTTATCCTTCTCTCCGCCCCGGTCTTCGTAGCCGGTATGGCCGTGGGGCTCCTCGTAAGCATCTTTCAGGCGCTGACGCAGATTCAGGAGATGACCCTAACATTTGTCCCCAAGATAATAGCCGTATTCATAGCCCTGCTTTTTTTTATGCCCTGGATGATGAGGGTGATGCTCGACTTTACAGGCGGTATTTTTATCAATATTCCAACTTATATCAGGTAGGCTTATGGACTTTGTAGAGATGCTCTTAAATAACGCGCCGGCCTTTATATTTGTCCTCGCCCGCACAGCGTCTATCCTGCTCTTATTTCCATTCTACAGGTTTGTCTTTATACCCATGGGCGTGAAGCTCTCCCTTGTGGGGATTATTTCCCTCATAATGGTGCCCCTTGTGGGCGTAGTTGCCATGCCCGCAGGTCTGCTGGAGCTTGCCATTGGTCTTGCAAGAGAGATCTTAATCGGCTTTACCATAGGCCTTGTTACGAACTTTATCTTTACAGGTGTAGAGTTCGCCGGCCACATCATGGGGTATCAGATGGGCCTTGCCATGGCCAACGTATACGACCCTCAAAACTCCGCTCAGATTTCCATTCTCGGTAGACTTACGGGGTTAATCGCCATGCTCGTCTTCTTAATGGCAAACGGACATCTGCTTATCATAATGACGATTAAGAAGAGCTTTGACCTTATACCGCCTTATGGATTTCACCTCTCTGAGAACCTCGGAGTTGGAGTTATACATCTATCACGGGATATTTTTATCATAGGGCTGCGCCTCTCGGCCCCTGTTATGGCAGTGGTTTTTTTCCTTAACCTCACCCTGGGTATACTCTCAAAGGCCGTACCTCAGCTCAATATGTTTGTCGTGGGTTTTGCCATTATTATAGCCGCAGGTTTTGTAGTGATGCTTATTACCCTGCCCGCAATGCAAGGGAGCATTGAGAAGGCCTTTGATGGTATGTGGCAGGGGATTTACGGCCTTATAAAGGTGATGTGATATGGCAGATGACGGTCAGGAGCGCACTGAACAGCCTACCTCGCGAAAACGCGAGGAGGCGAGAAAAGATGGAAACGTTCTTACGAGTAAAGAGGTCGCTACATTCTCCGTAATACTCGGCGGTTTTGTCATGCTGAGTCTATTTGGTTTTTTTATCATACAAGTTCTCTCCACCTTTATGATGGAGTCCTTAAGTATACCTAAAATGACTGAAAACACTATTAATACCGAGACATTAATGCATTTATTTAAGAATAGCCTTTATGTTTATTCAAAGGGTTTTATGCCCGTATTGATACTACCGGTATTCATAATTGCAGGTAATCTTATCCTCCACGGCCCTGTCTTTACGACAAAGCCTCTTACTGTGGATATTACAAAAATCAGCCCTATGAAGGGGATAAAGAAGATATTCTCCACAGACTCAGTCTCCGACCTTTTTCAGTCTATCTTAAAGATTTCTGTACTTACTTGGGTAGCCGTCTCGGCCCTTAGAGGAAGTTGGAATGAGATAGCCTCCTTCTCTGACGCGGGCATCGCAGCCATTGCATCTCACTCGGCGAGTATAGCCCTGAAAATATTCTCACGCACTCTCTGGGTCTTTGCCGTAGTAGCTGTCCTTGATTATATCTATCAGAAGTGGAAGTACGAGAAGGGCCTGAAGATGACAAAGGAAGAGGTTAAGGAGGAGACAAAGACTACAGAGGGCGACCCCCTTGTTAAGTCGAGAATCAGGAGCCTGCAGCGAGAGATGGCAAGACGCCGTATGATGGACGCCGTACCAACAGCTGATGTGGTAGTAACAAACCCAACGCACCTTGCTGTTGCCCTTAAATACGATACTGAGAAGGCCGCAGCACCTTATGTGGTTGCTAAGGGTATGGATCTTGTGGCCGGCAGGATAAAAGAGATTGCCCGTGCTAACGGCGTACCCCTTGTTGAGGATAAGCCCCTCGCGCGCAGCATCTATAAAGACGTTGAGATAGGTAGTGAGATACCTGTAGACCTCTACAAGGCCGTCGCAGGAGTATTGGCATACGTCTACAGACTAAAAAACAAGGGGGCTTAAAGGGGTGAGGGTGAGGGGGCGAGGGCGGTGTGCATAGGGTAGGGAGGTATGAAGGGGTTAGGGCGGCGTGAAGGGCGAGGGGGGCTTGAAGGGGCAGGGGGGCTTGAGGGGGCGAGGGCGGCTTGAAGGGGCGAGGGCGGCTTGAAGGGGCGAGGGCGGCAGGGGGCCTTGAAGGGCGAGGGGCTTGAAAAAGGGAGATTTGTTTGAAAAGGGGCCTTCGGT
>CAZEBZ010000017.1:0-1930 GCA_964510775.1 uncultured Thermodesulfobacteriota bacterium | reverse complement strand
CTTGAAGGGCGAGGGGCTTGAAAAAGGGAGATTTGTTTGAAAAGGGGCCTTCGGTGATGTGATTGTGGGGCGGGGAGGGGAGTTTCTGGAGTCTTGGCGAGAGATTTGGGGGGGAGTTGTTGAAGAGTTCAGAAGGAGATTATTTGTACGGGTATGGATGTCATGAGGGACATGAGTAGTGAGAGTTTAAGTAGTATTTAGAATCGCACATATTTCGTAAGAGTAGATTGTAGATAAAGACTTATAAAAAGGCTTTGTACATGGCGATTTCAGCAGACAATATAGCGAGGTTCAGAAAGGGAGCGGATTATCTGCTTCCCCTTGGCGTGCTGGGAATTCTCGCCATGATGATAATCCCCATGCCTCCGCTGCTCCTTGATATTCTCCTCTCTTTTAACATCACGGCGGCCCTCGTAATACTCCTTGTGGGTATATATGTTACGAGACCCCTTGATTTTTCCACATTTCCCGTAATCCTCCTCATGACGACTCTCTCGAGGTTATCGATGAATATAGCCTCAACGAGGCTCATACTCCTTAACGGCAGCAACGGCCCCGGCGCCGCGGGTAATGTCATCAGGAGTTTTGGTCAATTTGTCGTAGGCGGCAACTATGCCGTTGGTTTTATTGTCTTCGTAATCCTTGTAATAATAAATTTTGTCGTTATTACAAAGGGCGCCGGGCGTATAGCCGAGGTCTCGGCGAGGTTTACCCTTGACGCCATGCCCGGTAAACAGATGGCCATAGACGCCGACCTTAATGCCGGGATAATAGACAACGACGAGGCTCGGCGGCGCCGTACTGATGTGGCCCTTGAGGCGGATTTTTACGGCTCTATGGACGGTGCCAGCAAGTTTGTCCGAGGCGACGCCGTAGCCGGAATTATGATTACCGTAATAAATATCTTCGGCGGTCTTGTAATAGGCGTATTCCAGCACGGCATGCCCGCCGCCGAGGCGGCGCGTACATATACAATCCTTACCGTAGGAGACGGCCTTGTAGCGCAGATACCCGCTCTTATAATCTCAACGGCAGCGGGTATAATCGTCTCTCATGTCTCCTCAAGCGGAGACCTTGGGAAGACTATTGGGCGTCAATTCACCTCTGATATGAGGCCCGCAATGATAGCCTCTGTCATACTCTTTCTCTTTGCCCTTATACCGGGGCTACCTCACCTCGCCTTTCTTATTCTATCAGTCCTCGCCGGCGCACTTGCCTTTGTCATACACCGCTACGGCGGCATTGCCGAGGTAGTAGAGGCCGAGGAGGTAGATGACGAGGAGGCGGAGGAGGCATCTGCAGAGCCTCTGGAGTTTGTTCCCCGTCTCGATACGCTCTCACTTGAGGTTGGATACCGCTTAATCCCCCTTGTTGATTCCTCAGGAGGCGCAGAGCTTCTTGAACGGATAAGGGCTATAAGGAGCAGCATAGCCGAGGATTTTGGCCTTATTGTGCCGCCTGTGCATATAAAAGACAACCTCGACGTGCGCCCCTCTGAGTATGTCTTCTTAATAAAGGGAGTTGAGGTGGCAAGGGCGGAGCTTATGCCCGGTAACTCACTGGCAATAGACCCCGGTAACGCGAGACCCGGCCTTGAGGGAGCGCCCGCTAAAGACCCGGCCTTTGGTCTGCCCGCCGTATGGGTGCCTGATGAGAGCAGCGAGAAGGCGCAGGTCATGGGCTATACCGTAGTGCCTCACGCGGCTATTATCGCTACGCATCTTACAGAGCTTATAAAGTCCCATACAGGTGAAATACTTGGCCGTCAGGACGTACAAGCCCTTCTTGACAGGTTTGCCGAGACAAGTCCAAAGGTCGTTGAGGAGCTTGTGCCCGGGCTGCTCTCACTTGGAGGCGTGCATAAGGTGCTGCAGAACCTCCTTGCCGAGCAGGTCTCCATTAGAGACTTACAGACAATACTTGAGACACT
>CAZEBZ010000016.1:0-32849 GCA_964510775.1 uncultured Thermodesulfobacteriota bacterium | reverse complement strand
CCAAGGCGGTAATCATCTTTTAATTGAGGCCCGTTGAGGCGCTGAAATAGGGGCAGGCCGAGATTTATGTCGATTATATGCATGGCAAAGGGCTGCCACTGCAGACCAAGAGTAGCGGATATTTTATGCCCGCCGTAGTTTCTGTTGTCCCAGAGCGGTGTCATGATGGGGCTTGCCGCCTTTCCTTGTACGGCGCGGCCTGAGAGCCCTGTACGCAGCTCGTTCATCTCGCCTCTAATTGATCCCTCGTACTTGCCGTTTATCTGAAACTGCACGAGGGTGTTGTAGCGGAGCTGATACATGGCATAGAGGTCGTAGCTGTACTTCTCGCCGAGTCTGTAATCCCTTGAGTTCTTATACCACCTCCCTGTGTATGTAAGGTTGGCTCCCCACCAGAGCGGTGAGCTTGAGCCCTGATAGAGGAGGCCGAGAGAGGGGTCGAGTGTGCCTGAGCCGAGCTGCATGCCGTAGGGCAGCTGCTCGCCTTTTCGCATATTAAGGGGGTGGTTGGCGTTTTTCTCGTTTATAGAGCCCGTTGGCAGGCTTAGCCCTACAAATAGTGAGACCTGGTTTGTGGGTACAAGGTTATCGTCGCTGTAGAGGCGGTACTTACCCATGAGCATGGTGTCGCCCAGCCCCTCAGCCTTCATTGTGAAGTCAGGCGTCTTGGTTAGCATCTTCATCATGGGGCTAAAGAGCATGTTCATGTCTTTTTTCTGCCACATAAGCATGATTGCCCCGAAGAATCTCTCAGTAAAGCTGTAGCCTACTGAGGCGTTTAACATATACATGTTCATATCCCTCTGTACGGCCATGAACTTACCCATAGCGGGCATACCGATTATGTCCTCAGGCGAGACTTCATCTCTGCCCTCAAGGAGGCCGTCCATTCTCATGAGTACGGGGTTTACTTTTACTCGGAATTCGCTTGTCTCCGGTACTCCGCCGCCGGGGATATTCATTGGCATATTACCGCCGCATTTGCTGCAGCATAGCCCCAGGTAGGCATAGGTTTTGTTGGGTATAAAAGTGCAAAGAAATAGCATACTTAAAAGGATACAGGTACTCTGTATCTTCATAGAGAAACCCTCCTTGAGTGTTTTTTTTGTGTGTAGAGTATAGCAGCGAGGTAAGGACGTAAATCGACGCAGCCGCCCATAGAGGGAATCTATGAAAAAGGCGCAGTGATGCGCAAATCTACCCTTACAGCCTCACTTATAAGTCTGTGTTTTATTACGAGAAGTATTGCTGTGGGGGTTTTTCCGGTACCATGGGGCGGTGGTTTTTGTATAGATTTATATCTGATATTAGGATTATTTCAGGTAAACGTCTGAGATAAAGAGAAGTAAAGAATCTTTTTTGCGGAAGTTCTTTTACGGAAAGCACACTCTCGGGGCTGGTATTGTGGCGGCACCCCTTGAAGGAGGGTGTTTTGTTGTCGGCTTTTTTAAACTTTCCCATGCCTGATTTTGTCATGCATCTATGATGGGGTTGTAAAGGGCAGGTCTTTTTGGTTTTACACGTAGCGGCGCATCTCTTGCCGTGTATGGCGCATGTAGCGGGCGAGGCGGCAAGTGTCTTGAAGCCCGGCAGGAGGAAGGCAAAGAGTACGAATATGACGAGCAGTTTTTTTGGCCGCATCTGAGAAATCTATCATGGGACGATTGGGGTGTAAAGACTGATTAATGACTCTATTGTCTTCTTAGCGACTCTATTATTTCAATCCCGCTGCTTGTGCCAAGCCTCTCTGCTCCGGCATCTATCATGGCTAAGGCGGCGGGTAATGTCTTAATGCCTCCGGCGGCCTTTACGCCGGCTCTGCCTGCGGCGAGTCTTACAAGCAGTCTTACGTCTTCAAGAGTGGCGCCTGCCTTGGCAAATCCCGTAGAGGTTTTTATATAGTGGGCTCCTGCTTTTATGATAATCTCCAGTGCATCTGCCTTTTGTCTCTCATTAAGATAGCAGGCCTCTATAATCACCTTCACTGACGTAGAGGGAATGGACGACACAATGGCGGATATCTCATCTTCTACGAGCGCGTACTCGCCGCCGTGAAAGGCGCTCTGGTTCATTACCACGTCCACCTCAGAGGCTCCGTCATCGACGGCTTTTTTTGCTGCTGCAATTTTTACCTCGGGCACATCGTATCCAAGAGGGAAGCCAATAACAGTAGATACCTTTATGGGGCTATTATGAAGGAGGCTTGCGGCAAGGGAGACGTGGCACGGCGGAATACATAATGTGGCAAAAGGGTAGGGCAGAGACTTTTTGGCAAGACTTTTAATCTCTGCACTTGTGGCGAGGGGGCTTAGTATGGTGATGTCGATTTTTCCGGCGAGCTCTTTTTCTGTCATAATTGATTATAGCTTATCATAGAGGGGGAATTATATTGAAAAAAGGCGTAAAAAAAGGAAGGACTTAAGTGCTGTCCCTCCTGAGGGTCTTGTACGACCTCTCTATAATACGTCGCTTTTAGAAGACGTAAGTACGTACAGATAATCTAATTGTCTTATTTGTTCCATGTACGCCTCCTTTGTGAAGGAGAGCCTTTTACTGCTATAACCTCTTGAGTTCTCTTTTTTACTCCAGAACCCTGTTATCTTTACTCCAGAACCCTGTTATCCCCCATAGCTCTCGTTACATCCCCCTCTAACCAAACCCTCCGTTGCACTCTCTTCGACCTATACACTCTATAGGACGTAGGTTATAAGAAGAGCCGCAATCGCTATTGCCGTGAAGATAGCTATAATACCCAACTCTTCTTTTTCCAAGAGATTATCAGGAAACATTCTCTTGTGAGAGCCCTTGATGCCTCTGTCATACATGCGTTTCTCGGAATGGCTTAGCATTACGCTCACCTCCTCGTAACCCTGTACGTCCTCTTGTACTGATGTCGCATCAAGTTGTTACCTTCACTTATATTATAACTCTTTTTGTGAAAAAGAAAAGGATTAATTTAGATTATGGTGGATTGTGTGGGGTATTACTGGAGGTAATTACACTAAGTATTGATTTTATTAGGCTTTTGAATTGAGAAGGGAGAGGATTCTTTTGGCCGTAATCTCACCGCCGTGTATGCTGTCAGGTATGCCGATGCCGTGATATGAGCTTCCTGTGAGAAAGAGTCCGCGATGAGAGGCCGTCGTTTTCTCAATATCAAGGACGCGCTCCTCATGTCCTATGGTGTACTGGGGCATGGCCTTCATCCAGCGGTATATGCCTGTGAAGAGGGGGGCTGCGGTAATGCCGAGGATATCCTTGAGCTCGCGGCGCACCATGGCAGTCATCTCTTTGTCATTAAGGTCAAGGAGCTCGCCGCTCTTTGCCCCGCCGACAAAGCACCTGATGAGTACGGAGTCCTCAGGGGCGCGGCCGTCAAATTTTATTGAACTCCACGTAGAGGCCATAATGCCTCTGCCCTCTGAGCGCGGCACTACAAACCCAAAACCTGTGAGCGGAGTCTTGAGGTCTTTTTTCTTAAAGGCCATTGTGACGGTGGCCGTAGATGTGAAGGGTATCTCGCCGAGTTTATCGGAGAGGTTTTTGTCAAGGCCCTCTACGAGTTTGGTGGCCGCGTGCGCGGGAGCGGCTATGACAACGGCATCGGCGAGTATGTTTCTTCCCTCATTTAGGACTACACGGAGCCTCTGATTTTTTGTCTCTTCAATGCCTTTTACAAGAGTATTAGTCCTTATCTTCACGCCTCTCTTTTTTATCTCAGAGACGAGGGTGTCTATAAGGTCTCTCATGCCGCCGCGCAAGGTAACGAACATGGTCATTTTTTTCTTACCACTCGCTGTGGCGGCCTTTGCGTGCTTCTTAAATTGCGCCATGCGTCTGACCATGCCTCGAATAAGGCTGCCCGATTCTCTCTCAAGCTCTACGAACTTTGGAAAACTTGCCCTTACGCTCATGGTATCGGGGTCTGCTGCGTGAATTCCCGCGACAAGGGGCTCGGCTATCTTATCAAGGACCTCGGCGCCGAGGCGTCTGCGCACAAAGTCTCCGAGGCTCTCGTCGCTTGTATCTCTTCTCTTTGGAATAAAGACCTCAAGGAGCATACGGAGTTTGCCCTTTGTGGAGATAAGGGTGCTAAGGGCGAGGGGGAGCAGCTTTGTGGGTATCATGAGGATAACTCCCTCAGGAAGCTCATGGAGCTTTCCTCTTGATAGCACATAGGTCTTTCTTAGCTTGTCGTTAGTTGGCAGGAGTTTGTCGCCGAGGCCGAGTTCTCTGCAGAGCGCCATGGCCCAGGGTTTTTCTGAAATAAAGCAGTCAGGGCCGCCTTCTACGAGAAAGCCGTCGTGTTTATCTGTCTGAATATGCCCGCCCGCGCGCTCTTTTGCCTCGAGAATAATAATCTCAAGGTTGGAGTTTTTGTTCTCAGGTGAACTTAGGCTGTAGGCTGTTGCAAGCCCGGCGATACCTCCGCCGATTATGACTACTTTTTTCATTAGAAAATATCAACGCCTGTCTTCTTGATGATGTCAGCGAGAAGGGTCATAAATTCAGGTGTGGTGTTAAGGGAGGTGGTGCGCGCGAATTTGAGCCCCGCCTCTTCCGCCGTGGTCTTGAAGAGTATGTCTATGTCGTAGAGGGTCTCGATATGGTCGGCCGTGAAGCATAGAGGAACAACTACTACGCCCTCTTTACCTGCTTTTTTGGCTTCTTCTATGACTTCTTCAGTCTTGGGGCCGAGCCAGTCTACCTTAGCAGAACCCTGGCTCTGGTAGGCGGTCTTGCACTCCATCTCCAGTTTTGAGGCGAGGATATCTGTAGTTTGGCGAATTTTCATCTCATAGGCATCGCCCTCGAGGGCCTCTCTTGGCAGGCTGTGGTTTGAGAATATGACCAGTGCGTTCTTTTTGTCCTCAAAGCTGCTTAAGGCCTCTTCTATCTTATTAAGGATAATCTTGATAAAATCCCGATTTACGTGCCAGTTGGTGAGCATCTTTATTTTTAGCGTCTTGTTGTACTGGAGCAGGGTTTGATCTACACAGCGCTCGTATTTGCCTGTGGCAACTGGTGATGTGAATGGGGCCATAACAATGGCAAGGGCCTCCTCTATGCCGTCGGCCTTCATTTGAGCGATTGTATCGGGGATATAAGGGGCCCAGTTGAGCATACCCACATAGGTCTTGTACTTATCTCCAAGAATTTCGCCTACACCTCTGGCCTGCGCCTCTGTAATCTCGAGGAGCGGTGATTTCCCGCCGATAAGTATGTAGCGTTCTTTCATCTTTTCCAGCAGTCCTGAGGGTATATGCCTGCCCTTGAGGACATTGTTTATAAAGGGCTCCACATCGTTAAGGCTCTCGGCCCCGCCAAAAGCAAGGAACAATACGCCGATTTTTTTATCAGTACTCATAACTTCTCCTCTGGTGAGTTGTCTTATATTTTAGTTACGCGTCAGCTCGTGAACGCTGTCCACAAGGGCCTTAACGCCGTCAACAGGCGTACCCAGTATTATTCCGTGACCGAGGTTAAAGATGTGGCCCGGTCTTCCTCCGGCCTTCTCCAATACCGCGGCAGCCCGCTTCTTTATGTATTCATGGGGGCCAAAGAGTACACCGGGGTCAAGGTTGCCCTGTATGGCGCGATCCGCGCCTACGCGCTCCCAGGCCGTATCAAGCTCCATGCGCCAGTCTACGCTGACTACGTCTCCTCCGGCGCGGGCCACAAGGTCGATATAGGGGCCTGTGTTTGTGCTGAAGTTTATCACAGGCACGTCGCCTCCAACGGAATCAATGACTTTTTTTGTATAAGGCAGGACAAACTCCGCGTAATCGCCTGCACCAAGGCAGCCTACCCAGCTGTCAAATATCTGAAGCGCCTGCGCACCGGCGTCTATCTGCGCCCGAAGATATACGATGAGGACTTCGCATACTTTTTCCATAAGGACCTTCCATGCCCCGGCGTCGCTGAACATGAGTTTTTTTGTATTGAGGTAGTTCTTCGAGCCTCCGCCCTCTATCATATAGCTCGCAAGGGTAAAGGGCGCACCGCAAAAGCCAAGGAGAGGCACCTTGCCGTTAATCTCGGCCTTTGCCAGTTTCAGGGCCTCAAGGAGGTAAGGTACGTCTTTGTAGGGGTCTATTATTTTAATGGCGTCTATCTGTGAGTTCTCACGGATGGGCCTGTCTATGACCGGCCCTTCGTTCTTGGCAAAATGGAAGTCAACTCCCATGCCTTCAAGGGGCAGGAGGATGTCGGCGAAGATTATGGCGGCATCAAGCTCGAAACGTCTTATAGGCTGCAGTGTCACCTCGCAGGCTATCTCCGGGGTCTTGCACATCTCAAGGAAGGAGGATTTTTTGCGTATCTCCATGTATTCTTTGAGGTATCTGCCGGCCTGGCGCATTAGCCATACAGGTGTGTGCTCTACGGGTTCACGTCTGCAGGCCTTTAAAAAAGTCTCGTTTGCCATAAAGGTTTGTCCTCTCTCTGATTATTTTACTGCTCAAGTGTTTTTATGATTATAGGATCTCTTAATATTCTCTTATGTGCCGCTGCTTAGACCTAATTAGCCCTAAAAAGAGTTATAATAAAATATTTACAAGCTTTTATCAAGTTTTTTCCACTTTTACCCCCTGTAGCCCTTGCTATACTTGACAAATAAGGCTTAATTATAGTAAGATATAACAATTTCCGTTCTAATACTATATTTTGAAGAGGACATGCCCATATGACGAGAAAGCTTACTGCAAAATCCGGCAAAAAAAATAAAACCAATAACCTTGCAAACCTCATAGAATTAGGAAAGGATAAGGGTTTTCTTACCTATGACGAGATAAACAAGGCCTTTCCTGATAATAATTTTTCCGTTGACGAGATGGACGGTTTTCTTGATACCCTCGGCGACCTCGGAATTGATGTCGTGGATTCTGACGACAGGGCCGCGCCGGCGAAGCGTCCTGCCGCAAAGAGTACGGCCACGGAGGCCGATAGTGTCGAGGATCCTGTGCGTATCTATATGCGGGAGATGGGCGCGGTGCCCCTCTTGAAGCGCGAGGAGGAGATTGTCTACGCCAAGAAGATAGAAGATGCCGGTAATGAGCTCCGCAGCCTTACCTTGTCGAGCCCCTTTGCCGTAAGAAAGGTCTTGCGTACGACTCAGAGGATTAAAGAGAATAAGGCGACCCTTAAGGATCTTCTTGAGGATGCCGAGGATTACATGCCCTTTGAAGAGGCCGCTGTTAAGAAGGTTATAGTCGGCATTGAGCGCATAAAAAGAAGAAAGCCCGAGGGCGCATACAGGCTCCTTAGAGAGACAAGTCTCAGCAGCCTCTTTATTAGAAAGGTTATTAAAGATATTATACGTTTTGACCGCCTTATCGAGAGAGAAGAGAGTAAACGAGGTGCCAAGAAGGCCCGCCTTGCCGCCGAGCGGATAGAGAGGGCCATGACGGCCCTTGGCTTGGAGAGAGAGGACCTTACGGAGTTGACGCGTCTTATCAAGGTGCATGATTATCACATGTGGGCCGCCAAGCAGAAGCTAATCGAGGCAAATCTCCGCCTTGTCGTAAGCATTGCAAAACGCTACATAAATCTCGGTTTAAAATTCTCCGACCTTATTCAGGAAGGTAATATCGGCCTTATGAAGGCCGTTGACAAGTTCGATTATAAGAAAGGCTACAAGTTCTCTACCTACGCCACATGGTGGATACGTCAGGCCATTACGCGCTCCATAGCAGACCACGGCAGGACTATCAGGATACCTGTGCATATGATAGAGACGATAAACCGCCTTCTTCAGACCTCAAGGCAGCTCTTAAAAGAGCTTGGCCGCGAGGCCTACCCTGAGGAAATGGCCATCAGGATGGAGATTCCCGTTGCCAAGGTTCGGAGAATACTGCGCCTTATGAAGCAGACCCTTAGCCTTGAGACGCCTATCGGCGACGATGAGGAGAGCTCACTTGGAGACTTTATAGAAGACGAAAAATCCCTCTCTCCCGTAGAGGCAGCTGTAGACCAGGATCTCTCAGACCATACGGATATAGCCCTTAGCGGACTTACGCCCCGCGAGGAGAAGGTCCTTCGCATGAGGTTCGGCATCGGCGAGAGGCAGGATTATACACTTGAGGAAGTTGGAAAAGTGCTTGGCGTAACGCGTGAGCGAGTGCGACAGATAGAGGCCAAGGCTATAAGAAGACTTCGCCACCCAACACGGGCCAAACTCCTCAAAAGTTTCGCTGACGGCTAAGGGGCCGGGTTAAAAGAACAAATTAACGGGGTTAGCGTGGGTAGCAGGGGGCAACGTTAAAAGACGGGGCTAAAAGGAGACAGAGGGGTAGTATAAAAACTTGCTTTACAGGTGAAGCGAGAAGAATCTCCTCTAATTTTAGGCACTTGTAGGATGGGTGGAGTTAAACGTAACCCATCAAATTAAGATAGCCAGATTTGTAGGTTGGGGAGAGCGAAGCGAGACCCGACATAATAAGATAGCCAGGTAAAAATTATAAAATCAAGAGGGGCCCTTCGGGCCCCTCTGTTTGTTTGAGGGTGGTTTCTTGTCTCTACCAGTATATAGTGGATGTGGCAGTCAGCTACATTTTTCCAGGTTACTTTTTTCATTCTTGGCGTCTCTGATGATATGTATGCCGCCGCGAATAACGAGAATGGAAATTGCAATGCCGATGATGAGATCCGGGTATCGAGATCCTATACTATAAACAAGCAACCCCCCTACAATAATGCCAAGATTTGCTATTACATCATTTTTTGAAAAAATCCAGCTGGCTCGCATATGAACTTCACCATCTCTGTGCTTTGAAATAAGGTTAAGGCAGACAACATTAGCCACAAGAGCAGCTATCCCTACGGAAATCATGAGATATGATTCTGGTTGACTGCCCCATACTAAGCGGCGAAGAATATCAATGGATACTATGGCCCCAAGTATTATCTGAAATATGCCGGAGATATGCGCGGCATTTATTTTTATGGATGATGACTTTCCTACTGCGTACAGCCCAATCCCATATACTGTAGCATCAGCAAGCATATCGAGTGAATCGGCAATAAGCGCAGTTGATTCACTAAAAAGACCCAGTATTATCTCAGTAAAAAACATAAATGCGTTAATACACAAGAGTATTATCAGCACCTTGCTTTCTGCTCGGTTTTTTATCTCTATGTCGCAGCTGCAATTTGACATAGTTTTACCTTTATTTTCCTACAAAATATCCCCGTGCTTCTCCAAAAAAATCTCTTTCAATTCTTTTTTTGTCACTCCCTCGACAAAGACTCTCTTGTCCTTTGACCGCTCGCCTGAGGTGATGCTCATAGAGGTTTTTTTGATGTGCAGGGCCTTGGAGAGCAGGGCGATGAGGGCCTTATTCGCAGCGCCTTCAACGGGCGGTGCAAAGAGCTTTACCTTGAGGGCCTCGCCGTATACGCCGCAGATCCCTTTTTTTGAGGATCCTGGCTGAATGCGCAGCCTTATGTATGTACCGTCTTTATTTGATTCGAGAAAGGGGAATTTTGAAAAACTCATGCCTTGCCTGCAGGTCTCATAAGATGGGAGAGTATGATGAGTTGTCCTGTTGAGAGAGAAAAAGCTGCAGCTCTATGTGCTTTATTGTCTGTTGTTGTGATGATGCGGTGTGACGTGACAATTCTACTTGTCTCATTGTAGTTGAGGATAGATGTCTTTGCGCCAAGCTCCTGCGCCCGTGACTTTCCCCCGCCCTGACTTCCCCCCGCCCTGACTTCCCCCCGCCCGTGACTTCTCCCCGCACCTGACTTCCCCCCGCCCTGACTTTACCCCACACCTGACTTCTCCCCGTCCTGACTTCTCCCCGCACCTGACTTCCCCCGCACCTGACTTTCCCCCGCACCTAATCTGCCCACTTGCCCACGTTATTTGGTGAAGTATTTTATCTTGTCGGCCTCGGTATCGGCCTTTGTCGAGTCTTCCTGAGATATCAATATCTTTGTCGTGTGGTAGTCAAGAAGTGCGCTAAGCGATGCCTCGAACTCGGCGCGCTGTTTTCTAAGGTCTAATATCTCTCTGCCTATCTCACTTGAGCGCGTCTGTGATTGACGGATAATATCTTCGCCGCGAATCTTTGCCTCGGCGATAACCAGCTCCGCCTCTTTCTGCGCGTTCTCTTTTATGTCCATGGCCATCTTCTGCGTCGTGGTAATGGCTTCTTTTAGGAGAGACTCGTTTTTCTGATGTTCGGCAAGCCTTGCCTCCATCTCCCGTATCTTTTCCTCAAGGAGTGACTTTTCACGGTTAGTCTCTTCCAACGCACCGGCGGCGAGGTCTTTTAAGGATTCCACCTCGCGCGGGTCGTAACCAAGTGTCTTTTTTCTGAGGGCGTAACCCTTTATCTCAATAGGTGTTATCTTCAAAATCCACCTCCTGTCTTAAGTTTGAAAGCTACCTCAAGCATTGTGGTGATGAAAAATTTCCGTATGAAAAAAATACCCAGTATTGCGATGACGGGCGAGATGTCCATGCCGCCAAGATTTGGCACATAACGGCGTATCCTGTAAAGTACGGGCTCTGTGGCCTTGTATAGAAAACGCACCACAGGGTTGTAGGGGTCGGGATTAACCCAGGTGAGAAGAGAGCGTATGATTATCACCCAGATGTAAAATCCAAGAACCATATCGAGAATCTGCGCTACTGCCTGCAGCAGGTTTGAGAATACGAACATGTCTTTTAATTAACCCCCCTTATTATAAGAACAAATACTCCACACTAAAAATTACCCTACTTTTTGTAAAAAAGCAAGGATTACGCGGTCTTTTCTCTCTTGGTGAAAAAATGTATTTTGGGGCTAATCGAGTTGCGGGAAGGTGATGAGAATCTATTATCTGCCTGTGAAGGCGGTCTTAGTATCGACTTCAACTTACCTGTGTTTCTGGAAAAAGTCAAGATGGGTGAAGGCGGATTTAGGGAAAGTCTCGGAAAATTTTATTTTATAATTTGTCTGGAGCGCTCTCTTAATGCGGTTTTATTTGTTCTCCGAGAGTTCGCGTGAGCGGTCTTCAGCGGCGGTGAGGGCTTTTTCTACTACGACCTTAAAGTCAGAGGCTGAGAAAATTTTCAGTGCAGCCTCTGTAGTTCCGCCGGGAGATGTAACTTTTTTCCGCAGCTCCGAGAGATTACAATCGCTTTGTATGGACATGGCCGCCGCTCCCATGGCGGTCTGCAGTACAAGGGTGCGTGCCTTATCAGCAGGCAGTCCCGCTTTTATTCCCGCTTCTACAAGGGCCTCCATGAAGTAAAAAAAGTACGCCGGCCCGCTTCCGCTAAGGGCCGTAACAGCATCAAGAAGACCTTCATCATCGAGTATTACGGCGTTGCCAACGGACTTGAAGAGGCCTTGTGCGAGGCAAAGATCCTCTGCCCCTGCTCCTGCTCCAGCCGTAAGAGCGGTCATACCCTCGCCCACGGTGACGGGGATATTTGGCATGGCCCGAACAATAGATGGAATGGGAGAGGTGAGTCCGCCCTCTTTAAGGGCCTGAAGTATGGCGGTAGTGTTGATACCCGCGGCGATGCTGATTATAAGTTTTTTCCCGTTATTATTCGGTGCGGTTTTTTTATTGAACTCAGGCGCTATTTCCTGAAGGACCTCAGAGACGTGGTGGGGTTTTACTGTTATGAAGACAACGTCAGAAGCACGCACCGCCTCGGTGTTAAGGGTACGCGTCTTAATGCCGTATGTCTCAGCAAGGTACTCAAGACGGCTCTGTAGAGGGTCTGTGACGATGATGCGCGAGGGCGCGGCAGTGCCGCCTGAGATGAGGCCCTTTATTATGGCCTCGGCCATGTTGCCCGCGCCTAAGAAACATATTATGGGGTTTTCCTTTATCATCTTATTATTTGGTTTTTTTTGATACAGCAGGTTTTTTGGTAGTTTTTTTTGCTGTGGTCTTTTTTGGGGCAGTTGTTTTTGCGGTTTTTTTTGTGGCCGCTGATTTTGTTTTAGCGGTCTTTGCTGCGGCCTTGGTCTTTGGCGCTGCTTTGGCGGCAGTCTTCTTTACGGCAGTTGTTTTTTTTGCCGTTGTCTTAGCGGTTGTTGTCTTTTTTCCTGTTTTAGCCTTTTTCAGTGCTGCTGTATTGGCCTTGCTTTTTGCCGCTAAGGGCGCCTTTTTTGTAGTTTTTGTGCCGGCTGTCTTCTTTTTTGCAGCAGCCTTTTTGACTGCCCCAGGCTTAGAAGCTTTTTTTACGGCCTTGGTCTTTACTGCCGCCGCGCTCTTTTTTACGGTCTTTGCCGCGCTTTTCGGCGCGCTTGCACGCTTTTTTGCAGCAGCCTTGGCGGTTGTCTTGGCCGCTGTCTTGCCTTTTGCTGCTGCGGTCTTTTTCTTTACTCCGGCGCTCTTAGTGCTGCTTACCGCCTTGGTCGTGCTTGTAGGCGAGGTTTTTTTGGTGCTCTTTTTTGTGCTCGCCGTCTTTTTCTTTGCCGCGCTCTTTGGAGCTTCTTTTTTAGCAGAGGTACTTTTTTTGGCGGCGGCTTTAACGGGCTTATCTGGTTTATCGGCACTCTTTCTTTCGCCGAAGATAGCCGTGCCTACACGCACCATTGTAGCCCCTTCTTCTATGGCAATATCAAAGTCGTTGCTCATGCCCATAGAGAGGTCGCGAACAGATACGCCGGGAATACGCTCTCTGTTGATACGCTCTGCAAGCCTTCTGATGGTGACAAAGTATGGCCGTGACCTCTCAGGCAGCTCAACGGCAGGCGGGATGGCCATAAGCCCTCTTAAGCGCAGTTTTTTTAACCCCGGCATCATGCGGGCTATCTCTACGGCCCCCTCAGGAGTGGTGCCGTGTTTTGATTTTTCACCTGTAATATTGACTTGTATGAGGATATCTATAGGATGGGTGGTTCTTTTGTTTATCTCGCGGGCCAGCCCCGGTGTATCTACGGAGTGAATACACTCAAAGAGGTCTACGGCAAAACGAGCCTTGTTTTTCTGAAGGTGGCCTATAAAATGCCATTTTTTCTTCTTATTACCTATTTTGTTAATCTTTTCCTGTGCTTCCTGGATATAATTCTCGCCAAATACGCGAAGGCCCTCTTTTATCGCCTCTTTGATGCGTCTTACCTCAACGCCCTTAGTAGCGGCAACAAGGGTTATCTCCGAGAGGTCACGGCCTGCTTTTCTGGCGGCCCGGTTCAGTCTTTTTCTTACGTCAACAAGGTTCTCAGCTACAGAGATAGCCATCTATACCCCCAGGAAGCCATTAATGGTCTTTTGATAGTGCTGTATTTTATAGCATAAGTCATGTGGTTATCCAAGAAAAAAATGAGGTTAAACAATAATTTGTGGTTTTTTTGTTTATATAGCATTATGATTTCCCTTTTTGTGGCAGTTAATGTCAGGGGTGGCTGATATTTATGAGCTTCCAAGGTGCTGTACTTAGAAGAGAGTGTGGCGGTAGAGGGTAGATAATGGGGGTCAGGCAGGGGTAAGAGGGGGGTAAGGAGGGGGGGGAGAGCTATGCGGTGAAGCGGAGGCTGAGAGTTTAGGTGTTTTTCATGTAAGAGCTGTGTAAGGCTGCGTTGCGCTGCCGGGGAAGGGTAAGGTATTGCATCTCTTATCTGAGGTCGGCATGTATAGATTAATATAAAAAAAATAAAAAGACTTTGCGAGATGTCTATTTATCCTTATAATCTTTCTTGACTCATGAAATCTTCTGATTTTTTATTAAAAATAAACATACTCTAAGAAGTTATGATTAAAAAAATACATTCCAAGAGGGCCCTTACCATTATGGTTCAGGGTACGGCCTCTCACACCGGTAAGACTATTATTACCGCTGCCTTATGCAGGATTTTTAGAGATATGGGCTTTCGCGTAGCTCCCTTTAAGGCCCAGAACATGGCTCTTAATTCCTTTGTCACAGCTGAGGGCGGTGAGATCGGCGTTGCCCAGGCCCTTCAGGCTCGCGCCGCGGGCATAACCCCTACAGTAGATATGAACCCTGTGCTCCTTAAGCCCACGGGAGACTCCGTAAGCGAGGTGATAATTCACGGCAGAGTCCACGCCACGATGAGCGCAGTGGAGTATCACGCCTTTAAGAAGCAGGCGGCGGGCTTTGTAATGGAGAGTTTTTTACGCCTTGCCGCAGAGTTTGATGTAATTGTAATAGAGGGCGCCGGAAGCCCGGCTGAGATAAATCTTCGTGAGAACGATATTGCAAATATGGGCGTGGCGGAGATGACGGACAGCCCTGTGCTTCTTGTTGGTGATATTGACAGGGGCGGGGTCTTTGCCTCAATCGTAGGCACTATGGAGTTGCTTGAGCCTCATGAGCGGGCGCGCATAAAGGCCTTTATTATAAATAAATTTCGCGGTGATATTAGACTGCTGCAGCCAGGCCTTGATTTTTTAACGAGTCGCACGGGAATTTCGACTCTCGGTGTGGTTCCCTATATTTCGGCCATGAACCTGCCTGATGAGGACGGTGTTGCCCTTGAGAGGGCCATGAGGGCCGCTCCAAAGGGCGGTGAGAGTAATGAGGGCGAGGGCGTCTTAAGGGTAGTGGTAATAAGGTTACCGCGAATATCCAACTTTACGGACTTTGATCCCTTTAGAGAAGAGGCATCTATATCTCTTGAGTTCGTAGAGGCCGCCGAGGCCTTAAAGGGGGCCGACCTTGTATTTGTGCCGGGGTCAAAGAACACGCAGTCCGATCTGCGCTGGCTTCGGGAGCAGGGCCTTGATGACGCCCTTGAGGAGTATCGAGCCTCCGGCGGTACTATTGTAGGTATATGCGGTGGTCTTCAGATTTTAGGGCGTACTATTGGCGACCCTCTTGGCAGGGAGTCTTCTACGGCCGCCTCAGAGGGCCTTGGCTTCTTGGATATAGATACAACCCTTAGTCTGGAAAAGAGCACATTTAATGTAGTGGCAGTTCCTGCTGTGGGGTTTTTAGGCGGCGCTGCCGTAGAGGGCTTTGAGATACACAGAGGGGAGTCTACGCCCTCGAAGCGGCCCTTATTTACAATTACAAAAAGGGGCGGCGCTGATGTCGAGGTTATGGACGGGGCTGTCTCTGAGGACGGCCGAGTCTGGGGTACTTATATTCACGGCCTCTTCCACAACGAGTCCTTAAGGGGCGCCCTTATAGGGAGCCTCGCCCGTGGTAAAGGTCTAAAACTCCCTGACAGCATCTCTTATGAGCAGGGCCTTGAGGAGAACCTTGATTCTCTCGCCGGAGAGATTAAGAAGAATATTAATATGGAGAGCCTCCTTCGGATAGTGGGCCTGAAGTAACTCTTTTATTGCCTCTGTATTACTCCTTTATCTTCTGCGGTATTTATATGTATTATGAATATACTTCTTTTTTCAGTACTGCTCTTTATCGCCTATGTCCTTGATATGTTACTTGGCGACCCGCTTTATCTTCCTCACCCCGTAAGGTGGATAGGCAGGGCTATAGCCTTTTTAGAGACCCTGCTTCGGGGGGGCGCTGGCGATTCTGTAGATAATGTAGACGATTCATCGGCAGAAACTGCCCGCCTTAAGCTCCTTGGACTTTTACTCGCCCTTGTAATAGTCGGCGGGGTTTACGGAGTCTCGCAGGGACTGCTCTTATTTTTTTACCGCGTCTCACCATCCCTTTATTACCTTCTCTTCATATACATTATCTTTGTCTCACTCTCTGTACGCTCCCTTAAGGTAGAGGCAGAGGCAGTGCTAAGCGCCATGGAGGGTGGAGATCTCGGACTTGCAAGAGAGCGCCTCTCCCGTATTGTAGGTAGAGATACGGCGGAGTTAAGCGAGGCCGAGGTCTATAAGGCGGCGGCGGAGACAGTAGCCGAGAATACCTCTGATGGTGTAGTAGCGCCGTTGTTTTATCTCGCCCTCGGCGGCCCCGCCCTTATGCTTGCCTACAAGGCCGTAAATACCCTTGATTCCATGGTAGGGTACAGGAATGATAGATACAGGTATTTTGGGTGGTTCTCGGCGAGGCTTGACGACGTCGCCAACTTCATTCCCGCGCGCCTTACGGCCCTTCTTATGATAGCCGCTTCTTACACGCTTGGTTATGACTGGAAGAGGGCGCTAAAGACAGTGCTTCGCGACGGCGGCAATCACAGCAGCCCTAACTCCGGAGTGCCCGAGGCCGCCGTGGCCGGAGCCGCGGGTGTAAAGTTTGGAGGCCCCGCCAGTTATGGCGGAGTTGTGGTGGTAAAGCCTTTTATAGGTTGCGGGGGCGCGGAGCCGCGCTGTAATACCGTTACCGCGGCCCTGCGTATACTCTCTCTTACGGCCTTTTTAGCAGTCTTATTTACCATTATCCTGCGTCTGCTTATTATTGCTGTCTTTTAATTAATACTGAGACTTCTTTGGGAAGTCTAAGGCCTTTAATCGGCCGGTGCATCCCTGGTTTATGGAGCAGGGTGTGTCAAAAGCGCACATTTTTATTGAAAAATCCCCCCTGCTGTTGTATAAAGTCCCTACACCTGAATTAGGAGAAAACTTTATGACAGCTCTTAATATTGCGAGATTTCTGCATCTATTCAGCCTCGTTGCCTGGCAGGGTTCTTTGATCTTCTTTACCTTTTTCGCCGCCCCCGCTATATTCAAGACCCTCTCAAGGGAGAATGCAGGTCTTGTTGTGGGCAGGATCTTTCCAAGATACTGGATCCTTGGTTATCTAACCTCGGCAACGTGCCTTGGAAGCCTTGTTTATATCTCCTATACTCAGAAGGTCTTTCCAAGAGAGCGCCTTATACTCCTTGTTGTTATGACGATAATTACTTTTTACTCAGGGCTCTCTGTTGGTAAGAAGGCACGTGCCGTTAAGGCCGCCATGCGCGCTGCCGAGGCCGGTGAGGGTAGAAAGGCCCTTGAGAAAAGATTTAAGAAGATACACGCCTTAAGCGCAGTGCTGAACCTTGTCGTCTTTGTCATAGGCGTCTTTCTTGTCTATTATACCTCAATGGCGCTAATGCCTTGAGGATGCTGCGCAGGCCAGAAGGGGAGAGAGAGGGGTGGATTTAAAGACTGGGGCCTGTATTATAGAGCTGCAAAGAAATAAATAATGAGAGGTAAGTGAGAATGGATAAGACATTTAAGAAGATAGAGCTTGTAGGCATCTCGGAGAAGAGTTACGAGGAGGCCATCTCAAACGCCATAGGGCACGCCTCTAAATCTGTTCACGGGCTCTCATGGTTTGAGATTACGGAGCAGCACGGAAAGATTGTAGACGGCCATGTGACGGAGTTTCAGGTAGTGCTGAAGGCGGCCTTTAAGCTGGATTAATCGGGCCTTGATTATGTTGCGCGATTGCCCTGCTCTTAATAGACAACTTATGGTATTAATGTGCTCGATTGCTTTTTTAACCCACAGAGCGTCGCGCTTGTAGGTGCTTCTCTGAATCCGGAAAAGCTCTCAAGTGTAATCTTCAAGAGTCTGACCACTCGTTTTTCCGGCACTCTCTACCCTGTAAATCCTGCTCATGAGGAGCTTGGGGGCCTGCGGTGCTATCCCTCTCTCAGCGCGATAAAGGAAGATGTTGACCTTGCTGTCTTTGCTCTTGCCGCAGAGCATGTGCCCGAGCTTATTCGAGAGGGCGCGGGGACTTTTTCCGGGGCAATAGTCGTAAGCGGCGGCTTCAGAGAGGCAGGCCCTCATGGTGAGAGGCTCGAAGAGACATTAAGAGAGTATGCCCGCAGTGAGGGCATACGGATAATAGGCCCTAATTGTCTTGGCATATACGATGCCCTTACAGGCCTTGATACTTTTTTTATACCACCGGACAGAATGGAGCGCCCCCCCGCAGGAGGGCTATCCATACTCTCGCAGAGCGGTTCATTTGCACTTACCGTAATGGATGAGCTTGCCGCAGAGGGTATTGGCGTGGCCCGTGTAGTCAGTTACGGCAACAAGGCCGATGTAAATGAGAGCGATTGTCTTGATTACCTTGCCGCCGATGAGGCCACTAAGGCCGTTGTCCTATATATAGAGTCAGTGGAAGAGGGAGTGAGGTTTGTAAACGCGGCCTCTCGCTGCGCTCTTAATAAACCAGTAGCAGCACTAAAAGTGGGGCGCACGGCCGCCGCCGCCGCAGCCGCCCGCTCACATACAGGGGCCCTTGCGGGAAAGTACGAGATATACAGCGCGGCCTTTAAGAAGGCCGGTGTTATAGAGCTAAATGGCTACGAGGACTTTCTCCTTGCCTGCAGGGTTCTTGGAGAAAATAAAGAAAAGAGTATAGGCCGGCGCGTAATGATAATAACAGACGGCGGCGGCATGGGTGTCTCCATTGCCGATAGCTGCGTGGCCCTCGGTCTTGAGGTAGCGCCCCTTGGCGAGACTGTCATAAAAGAGCTTACCCATATTCTGCCGCCGGTCTGCTCCATATCTAACCCCATGGATCTTACGGGCAGTGTTATTGACAGGGATTTTGGTGCGGCTCTTGCAAAGACCCTCGCTGGAGACAACTATGATATTGCCATAGTTGCCGCTCTCTGGGGGCCTCCTGGGCTTACGGATAACCTGCCGGCGCTTATAGCGGATAAGAAAAGAGAATTAAAGAAACCTGTTATCATATGCACACCAGGGGGAACTTATACGAGGAGCCGAGGCAGGCTCTTTCGTTCTCTTGGTTTACCTGTGTTTTTTACGCCCGAGTCTGCCGCCAGAGCAGTCTCTTTTATCGCTGAGGAGAGAAGATAGCCGTGGTTATAGAGGGTATTGAGAGACTTGTGAAAGAGGCCGTAAGCCTTGAGCGAGAGAACCTTGTGGAGTCTGATGCCAAGGAGATACTCCGCCTCGCTGGTATCACTGTACCTAAGTTCAAGGTGGTAAAGGACGTGAACGTCGCCATAGAAGAGGGTGAGAAGATGTCCTACCCTCTTGTGCTTAAGCTCATTTCACCTAATCTCACTCATAAGAGCGATATTGGCGGGGTAAAGATGGGGCTTAAGGGCCCCGGTGAGATAGCAGGCGCCTGGTCGGAGATGATACTGCGTGTGGCCGAAGAGGCCCCTATGGCAATGATAGAGGGTTTTATACTCGAGGAGGAGGCGCCCCCAGGTGTTGAGGTGATACTCGGAGCCGTAAAAGACGCGCAGTTTGGCGTAACAGCCATGTTCGGTACGGGCGGCGTGGCAGTTGAACTTATGAAAGACGTAAGTTTCGCCCTTACCCCTATTGATGAGGAGGGAGCCCTTAAGATGATGGCCGAGGTTAAGGGATTTAAGCTCCTTACGGGTTATAGAGGCAGCCCTCCCTGCGATACCCTTGCCGTTGCCCGTGTACTTGTAAGACTGGCGAAGATAGTAGAGGAGACGGAAGGTCTGAAGTCTCTTGAGATAAACCCCCTTATTGTGTACGAGACCGGCCTTGTGGCCGTAGACGCGAGGGCCGAGCTTGAGACCCTTGGTGGTGTGTATACGAAGAAGGCATAACCCCCCCCTACTCATCGTAAGAGGGTTGTCTACCCTCTCTTCTGTGTTACTCTCTTCTGCCTTGTTTTTTTTATCATCATGGCCTTATTGACATAACCTCATAATGGGCTTTATTTAAAATAGGAGGGTGATGATGAAGAAGATTCTCGGCAGCCTCGCATTTGTACTCCTCTTTTTGTTTACCACGGGTTTTGACTTTACGAGGCACTCTATATCTACTGATGAAATCCGCGCAGGCGGCCCGCCTAAGGACGGCATACCGGCCCTTAGCAACCCCCTGTTTGTGGGAGCTGCTAAGGCGGACTTTATGCGCGATTCCGATAGAGTGCTTGGCGTTGCCATGGGAGATGAGGCAAAGGCCTATCCCATAAAAATCCTTAATTGGCACGAGGCCGTGAACGACGGTATCGGAGGCTCGGCAATACTTGCCACGTGGTGACCGCTCTCTGGCAGCGGCCAGGTCTATGGCCGCACATTAAAGGGCAAGACATATAATTTTGGCGTCTCAGGGCGTCTCTACAAGTCGAATGTGCTATTTTTTGACCGCGAGACAGAGAGCCTCTGGTCTCAGATAAGGCGCGAGGCAGTAACAGGGCCGATGACAGGCACACCCCTGCCGCCTATACCCTCGAGGCTTACGACATGGAAGAGGTGGAAGCTCCTCTTCCCACACACCCTTGTTCTCTCACCAAAGACGGGTTATGCACGCGATTATGAGCGAGACCCCTACGAAGGTTACAGCAGCAGTCCATTCTCTTTTTTCAGGAGCAGAAAGACTCCGCCTTACCTACGTGAGAAGGAGCTTGTCCTCGGTATTGAGATAGACGGGCATTTTAAGGCCTATCCTCTCAGTCTGCTAAAGAACCTGCCTTCCCCTCTGTACGAGAGCGTTGCAGGAAAGAGGATAAGAGTATACTTTGATAAAGACTCGCAGGAGGCCTACGCAGAGCTTGCCTCAGGAGAGAGGGTTAGCGGGATTATCTCTTACTGGTTTGCCTGGTACGCCTTTCATCCCGACTCAAAAGTCTTTAAATCTCCTCAATGATTTTTTAAGATAATTTCTTTTGCCCTGGCGCTGTATTTGTAAGATTTTTTGTATAGATGACGGTTTGAGAAGCCCTGCTGCCATATTCACAGGTAAGATGGCTCGTTAATAATTCAGCTCTTTTTTAAGTGCCGCGCCAAGTGCCGCGGCCTCTTTATTGGCGGGGTTTATCTCAAGTACTCTCTGAAATGCCCTGTATGCCTGGGGTAGCCTGAAGCTGAACTCGGAGTAGGATTTGCCAAGTGAGAGGTAGAAGGCCTCTTCGTTCTTATCGGTAAGTATGAGCGGCGGTGTAATATCGCGCACATGAGTTAGTATATCTTCGACGTTTTTTGTGCCTGATCTGGGGTCCATGTAAAGATGGCGCGGTAGTGTAAACTCTATAAGGGGTCTCTCGTCAGTATTTAGCGCAGTCTCTCCGATATAATCACGGAGATCTTTATTTCCGATAAGGAAGAGGTCAAGAAAATCAACAGGCTCCGCAACGCCTATATCAGATAGCCCCTTTTGTATGCCACTGTCTGCGAGCATTATTTTTAGCTTTTTTAAGTCCAGGGGCTGCGGTTCTACAGAGCCTGTTACAATGAGGTCAAGGGCGTCGGTATAGTGGAACCAGATACTTATATTGGGAAATACCGAGGCAAAGGTATTAAGGCCTATTCGTACTTCCTCAGGGGTGGCTCGGTAGTTCTGAAACCACAGCGTAGCTGTGCCGCCTTCATTGAGTTTATCGCGAAGCGCCGTGAAGTACTCGTAGGTAAAGAGGTTGGCAACGCCTGTTATCCAGGGGTCTGATACTGCGGAGACGATTACGTCGTATTTTGTCTTTGTAGAGAAGAGAAAATTCCTGCCGTCGCTGATGTGAAGCCTTACGCGGGGGTCGTCGAGGGCGTTATTGTTGGAGCTCTTAAAAAACCTCGCCGCCTCTACTACGGCTCTCTCGATTTCCACGACATCTACAGACTGCATGGGGTAGTACTCCATAGCGCCGAGGGTGATGCCTGCGCCGAGCCCTACGAGCAGGGCATTATCTACGGGGCCGCTGTGTAGAAGCATGGGCACATGACCAAGGGCCGCCCATGCCCCGGAGGCTCGGCCGTTTATTGAGATTGCCTCCTGCTTGCCGTTTGCCTGATAGGTACGTATGGTCTTGTTCTTCTCCCTTCGCTCGCGAACTGTAATAACGGCGTTTATGCCCTCTTTGTAATAGAGGAGCCTATCCTTTATATTACCCTGCTCCATTGCCGCCACTTCTTTTTTGTCAATGGGGTTTACGTATAATCCCGTTGTCATGACCATCTTTTCCCAGTGCGGAAGGCTAAAGGCACCTGCAAAAAAAGCCGTAATAAAGAGTACGGTAAGGGGCCATCTTGCCCGCCTCCCTAGCGCAGCGAGATTTAATATGAGAAGGGCTATAATTATATTAAGGGCTGTTGTTATCTCTACACCTCTCTGAACACCTAAGAAGGGTATGAGGATAAAGCCTGCGACAAAAGAGCCGAAGATGGAGCCAGCGGTATTGGAGAAATAGAGGTCTCCTATGTTCTTGCCTACTGTTTTTACGCCTCTTGTGTATATTCGTCCAACAAGGGGAAAGATCGCGCCCATGCAGAGCGTTGGTATAATAATTATAGTGGCGCAGAGACCAAACTGTATAATCTGAAAGAGAAGGAATTGCTCGGCAAATGCCCCTTTGAGGCTGTAGAAGATAAAGGGCAGTTTTTTGTAGATGAATATGGAGAATAGACCGGTGAAGCCGATGACGGCCTCAAGCGCGCCGAACCATATAAGGGGTCTCTTTAGTCTGTCTACATAAGGTGCGAAGAGTATGGAGCCCGCGCCGATGCCAGCGAGAAATGTGGCGAGCATAATGGTAAAGGCGTAGACAGAGGAGCCGATTACCAGTGAGAAGACTCGTGTCCAGAGGACCTCGTATGAGAGGCTGCAAAAACCTGAGATTATAAAGGCCGCGATTATTATTGAATCTGTCCGAGAGGGGCTCTTGCTGCGGTTCTCCAGCTCTGTAATCTGCAGGGTTCTTTGGCGGGAGTTCTCAGAAAGAACAGAGCCTTCTCGGCAGTAGAGGAGATAGATAGAGATACCTACGATGAGGTCAAGTACTCCGGCGCTGTACAGAGTAGAGCGCAGGCCGAGAAAGTAGAGGAGAAAAAAACCTGTCGCAAGGCAGCCCGCGACGGCTCCGATGGTATTTACGGCATAGGGAAGGGCGGTGTTGAAGCCCACTCGCCCCGAGCTTGATGTGAGATATTTTACGAGCGCAGGGAGAGTGCCGCCAAGGAGAGTGGTGGGTATTATAAGGGCGAAGAATGAGAGTAAGAACTGCGTCCACTGAAAGCCCGCATAATGCACGGCAGTTACGCTCCCCGAGGAGCTGCTGAGAAAATGTATGTATAAATCTCGTACGAATATGAATATCTGCGGCGAGATGATGCAGTAGAGCCCCAGCGTGATCTCGATAAGGGCATAGATAATAAGGGGTACGGCCATTTTATCTACGATACGGCCGAATATGAGGCTGCCAAGGGCAAGGCCGGCCATAAAGGTAACAAGCACAGTTGTAATGGCAAATTGAGTGGAGCCGAAGGCAAGTATGAGCAGCCTTATCCAGACCAGCTCGTAGACAAGGCCCGTAAGGCCTGTGAGGAAAAAAAACAGAAGTATGAGAGTTTTTTTGCCGGCATTCTCCGAGACTGGATTGTTAGTATGCGTCATGAATATTTCTTTTAATATAGGAGGTCTTTCATATCAGATCTTGATATGCTTGAGACGAGTATATTTTGCATACTTTTATATCTCTACAGTCTCTGAAAGTCAATCAATTTGCTTTTTTGGGCGGCGCCGCGCCTCTCTTGCGCCTCATCTTGATAACTGCCCACATAGCCGTAAAGCCTCTTTTCAGGCAGAGTCTTCTTTTTTACTCTCTTTATTTATGATAAAACTCTAAGTAGGATAATTATCTGGAGGTATGAGGCGCCGTGCATTGGCTTAGACATTTCTGGAAGATAGGTCTTCTTCTTATCTGCGTTGTTGTTCTTGGCATAGCAGGGTTCATGAGCATTGAGGGCTGGAGTTTTCACGATTCCCTCTATATGACCTTTATTACCATCTCCACTGTGGGTTTTAGCGAGGTGCGCCCGCTTACGTCACAGGGCAAGTCTCTCGTGGTAGTCCTTATAATACTCGGCGTTGGCACATTTTTTTATATTATGACAACATTATCGGAGTACGCAGTATCAGGGCAGCTCGAAGGCGTCCTGGGGAGGAGGAGGATGAAGAAAAAAATAGATGCCCTTAACGGTCATTATGTGCTTTGTGGTTTTGGCAGGGTAGGCGCGCAGGTGGCCATGGAGTTGTCACGGGAGAACATTCCCTTTGTAGTGGTAGATAATACTGCGGAGAATATAGCTAAATGCGCAGCGAGCGGTTATCTTTATGTAGAGGGAGACGCCACTGATGATGATACTCTGAAGGGCGCTGGAATTGCTAGGGCAAGGGGGCTTGTTACGGCCACTGATTCAGACGCCGATAACGTCTATATCTCACTTAGCGCAAGAAACCTTAAGCGCGACCTGTTTATTGTAGCGCGTTCCAATATGGAGAAGACGGAGTTTAAGCTCTTAAAGGCCGGCGCCGACCGTGTGCTCTCACCCTATAGCATCGGCGGCAAGAGGCTCGCGAGCCTTCTGCTGCGTCCCGCTGTTGTTGATTTTTTAGATGTTGTCATGCATACAAGAGACATTGAGCTTGTCCTTGAGGAGGTCCTTATAAGCGAGGACTCGCCCTTTGCCGGTATAACTATGGGAAAGGCGAGAAACCTCTGCGAGGAGGGCGCGAATATCCTGGCAATCCTTAAAAAAGACAGAGAGGGTATTATCCCTAACCCCACAAAAGAGCTCTCTATAGAGGCCGGGGACAAGCTTGTCGTAGTGGGCACAAGGAGGCAGCTCAGCGAGCTTGAGGGGCTGCTCTGCAACCTCGATTCAAAGGTACGTATATAATAATAACAAGCTTTACTTTGAATAATGGGGGGGCTTTCTCTGGGAGGCCCCCCCTTTAATCATATTACACATATATAGAGAAGGCTTTGTATGCATGAAGATCTGATTATATGGATAGCCGTCATAATGATGCTCGGCATATCCGCCCAGTGGATAGCCTGGGTCATAAGAGTACCCTCCATACTTGTGCTTCTTGTCTGCGGCATCGTCGCCGGCCCTCTTACGGGGATTATCAACCCCGATGCCATATTTGGCGAGATACTCTTTCCCGTTGTCTCCCTCTCCGTTGCCATTATCCTCTTCGAGGGCGGCCTTAGCCTTAAATTCGATGACCTTCACGGCCAGGGCGCCGTAGTTAACAGACTTGTGCTGACGGGCACCCTGGTGAGCTGGGTGCTTAGCGCCCTTGCCGCTTACTACATACTTGATTTTACTCCGGCCTTATCTATTCTTCTCGGAGCCATACTCGTAGTTACGGGGCCAACAGTTATTATTCCGCTGCTTCGTCAGACGCGGCCAAGAGAGAACGTTGCCTGTGTTCTTCGCTGGGAGGCCATAGTTACTGACCCCATGGGGGCTATCTTCGCCGTCCTTGTCTATGAGGCTATTGTGGGCGGCAGATTTCATGAGATTCACGGTGTGGCCGCTCTCGGTATAGCGAAGACCATTCTTGTCGGCGGGGCCTGCGGTCTCGCGGCAGGTTTTATACTGATTAATCTTCTTCGCCGTTATCTTGTCCCTGATTTTATGCAGAATGCCGTTACACTGCTTATGGTACTTGGGGCCTTTACTGCATCAAACCTTATTCAGAGCGAGTCGGGCCTCTTTGCCGTGACACTTATGGGGGCCTTTATCGCGAACCGCGGCGGTATCAATATCAGCCACATAGTTGAGTTTAAGGAGAATCTGCGCGTACTGCTTATCTCTGTTCTTTTTATCGTCCTTGCCTCGCGCCTTAAGATAGAGGGCATGTCAAGCCTTACGATTGAGAGCCTCGTCTTTACAGGCGTACTTATCGCTCTTGTGAGGCCCGCGGCAGTGCTTGTATCTACGCTGGGTTCAAAGCTGAAGTGGTCTGAGAGGGCCTTTATAGCTCTCGTAGCGCCAAGAGGCGTCGTGGCCGCCGCCGTAGCATCGGTCTTCGCGATGCGCCTTGTTGACGCAGGCGTGGAGCAGGGGGAGCTGCTGCTTCCCGTTACCTTTACGGTTATAATAGTAACGGTAGTATTTTACGGGCTGGGGGCGGGAATATTCGCTAAGATTCTCAAGGTAGCCAAGTCAAAACCCAGTGGATTTTTAATCATAGGGGCTTCTTCCTGGGCGCTGGAGATCGCAGCGGCGTTAAAAGACGTGGGCATTAAGACCGTGCTTGTAGATACTAACCGCGGCAGCGTCACGGCGGCGCACATGCAGGGGCTGCAGGCATATCACGGCAGCGGAGTCTCTGAGGCCGTGCTGCGCGATATTGATATGGACGGCATAGGCAGGCTTCTTGCGATGACGCCTAATAACGAGACCAACTCCCTTGCCATGCTTCACTTCAAGCATATCTTCGCGAGCTCTGAACTATATCAGCTCGCCCCTGACAGGGAGATGGAGAAGACTTCTGTGCGAAGGACTATATCAAGAAAGCTTCACGGCAGGTTTCTCTTTGGTGAGGGCTGCGACTACTGGTCGCTCTCGCGTATGTTCGCAAGAGGTGCGCTCGTAAAGAAGACAAGACTTACTGCGGAATTTGGATTTTATGCTTTTATGGAGAAGTTCCCATCGGCAATCCCGCTATTTCTTATCTCAGAGACAGGAGAGCTATGCGTATTTACCCATGAGGTCAAGCCTCAGTGCGGTCCCGCTCACACGCTTATAAGCATTGTGGAGACTACGGCCCCGCAACAGGGGGTAAAAAAGCATAATGTCGGCCTTGATTACTGATTTTTCTCCACGGATTATCAGCACTCTTGTTGTGGGGTTTTTCGGCGCTCTCAAGTCTTGCCAGGCGTACCTTATTCGGACTTAATATCGCCGAGTATATCATCTATCCACGTAAGAGCCGCCATTGCACGCGGCCAGCCCGCGGCTGTTATGGCAAGCAGAGCGCTCTCAACTATCTCTTCATCAGAGGCGCCGGCGCTTAGGGCCTTTCTTGTCTGCGAGTGTACGGCCCCTTCAGAACCAACGCCGATAGCTATGCCGAGTTTGACGAGGGCGCGGCTCTTCTCGTCCAGGGGCCCGGCGCTGGAGACGGCCTCGCCCAGGGCGCTGTATGACTTGAATATCTCCGGAAACCTCTCGCTTACCTCTTGAAAAAATGCAGGCAGACCGGTACTCATTTTTTTGCCTCCTCTGGTTTTAGCGTAAAGAGAAATATCTCTGCTCTTTGCAGAGTGTTTTTTTACGAAATAACCTATGACCATGAGCAGACTAAAGCTGACCTTCAGGTCTTACTTTTTTTTACATTTGCTCATTGGTTTCTTAACTGCCGGACACTTCTCGCTGTCCTTTATTATTTTTTTGTAGCCCTTTACCTCGGCTCTTTTGTTCTTTAGGAAACCTCTAAGCAGGGCCTTTGATTCTTTGTGGGCCATGATGGTGATAGTATCTTTTATCTTTATCACCAACCGTTCTTCACGCCTTAGTATGTCCTTAATTGCCGTAATAGACTTTGCCATTTGTAACCTCCTCTGGTTTTTTTTATGATTATACATGAAAGAAATTTTTAAAGTAGATTTTTTTTAATTCAAAGCAGCTCTTGTATGAGTTTGTGAGCCGCCTTGAAAAGCAAAGGCGATGGTGTTTTAATAATAAGTATGAGTAAAAGTAACCTCAGCGGTATTAAAGAAGAGCTTAGAGGGTATCTTGTGAGATACGGCGCGCATAGCTCCGCCTACTCCTCACTGCAGGATGGTCTTGATTATTTCATACTCCCCGGCATTGGATACATACCCTATACATGCACCTCGGGCATCGCCTTCGCTCTCTCAAATCCTATCTGCGCAGTAGATAATTACGAAGTCCTTGTGTCCTCTTTTTTAGAGCGATTTCCACGCTCCGCTTTTCTTCACGTTACGCCCGAGGCCGCAGGCGAACTGTCAAAGATGGGTTTTTATCTTAACGAGATGGGCGTGGAGACGGAGCTTTCTCTTGGCAGTTATGATTACAGGGGGCGCGCCAAGGAGTCTATTAGAAGAATGATAAGGCGCGCCGGAGAGTCGGGCACTGCCGTTATAGAGGTAAGCGGAGACTGCCGGTTAGGCGGGGAGTTTCAGGATATAACAGAGGAGTGGTTGTCTACAAAGAGGGTAAAGGGGCGCGAGTTCCGCTTTCTTGTGCGCCGTGCTGTTTACGGTTTTGAGCCTGATGTGAGAAAATTTGTCGCCATCAACGGCGGGCGTGTATCGGGTTATATAGTATTTGACCCCATGTACAGGTTTGGCCGCGTCTATGGTTATCTTGCAGGTACTCTTCGTACACGCGCTGCGGCCCATGGCGGGACACTGGCCCTGATTATGAGCCATGCCATAGGTGTATTTAAGGAAGAGGGTGTTGATGTCCTCTCCCTTGGGCTATCACCTTTTTTTGATGTTGATGACAGCCGGTACAGGCACTCTTATTTTATGAAGCAGGTCTTTCGTTTTATCTATGAATGGGGCGAGGGTTTATACGCCTTTAAGGGGTTGTCTTTTTTTAAGTCGCGCTATGGCGGCGGAGTAAGGGATGGACTTTACAGGGATGATAACGCCCTTAAGAGAAAGATATATTTTGTCCATCAGTCACGGCTGCCTCTTCGTGAACTCTATGAGAGCTCGAGGCTTATGGGAATTATGGACGGGGTGCTGCCTGTGATGAAGAGATTTTTTTTCGCCGCCTCATAGGCGCAGCGCCGGTCTCAGGGCTTTTGCAGGTGGTCCTGACTTTTAATGTAATCAACAAGTTCCCCGCCGAAGACTGAAGATGTATGAACCTCGTCGTAGATAATCTCCGTCTCATAGCGCTGTAGCCTGAAGATATCCCCATCAGAGTAATCGGGAAGCAGGCCTGAGAAGAAAAACCCGAGGTCTTCGGCCATAAGTACGGCCTCTGGCGTAAAGGGGTCTTTAAGCTCGAGGTCTATGTAAAGTGCGTTAAAGTGTCTCTTTGACAGCTCTGTCACCTTTGTCTGCAGCCGCTGCAAAAAATCCTTGCCGAATTTTTTTACTGTAATAACGGCAGTCCTGTGCGATGCCTTAATCTTCAGATTTATCTCCGACTCGTGAGGTAGTACTGACATGGAGACGGGTAGCGGCGTCTCAAGAACCCTCTGCAGCCCAAGGCCCGAGTAAATACGGTCGAGAATTTTTTTGTACCTCCTCGGTATAAAGACAGGGTAGGGCGTCGTGTCCTGAAGGTAGTTGAAAAAAGTAAGTATGTTGCCAGCGCCCTTAAGGCCCCGCTCTTTTATTACCTTTATGGAGCCCGGCGGTATCCAGCCAAGCTGCAGAGCAGTCTCATTAAAGCCGAACTTCAAGTTGGCCCTCTGGCTAAGGGCGTGTATGGTAAAGGCGTTGCCGTAGAGGGCGTAAAGACTTCGCCTCCGCGCCTCGTCTATGAGAAAAGTGAGCATCTTTTTCATAATGCCCCTGCCTCTGTACCTTGGCATGACTACGGCAACGCCTATCTCGGCTACTTTCTTATTTGGTCTTGGCATGATTGCAAAGTGTCCGGCCACCTCGCCCTCTGCGGTGACGGCCACTGTGGAGACCATCTTGCCATCGCGGTTCATGGCCTCTATGCGCTCAGGGAAATAGAGGTCTTCTTTAAGGTATGTGTAGCGGTAGGTTCTGTAGATGCACCTTGAGACCTCGGCTGCCTCCTCGGGGCGCATGAGGCGTATCTCCATCTCCTTATCGCGCGACGGTATCTTGCAGATGCCAAAAGGCCTTAGATCTTTCGGGGCGAAGATATCCTCAACGTGTTTACCCTTTATGAATTTGTATAACTGCAGCTCCTTGCCCTTCTTGCCCCTGTTGATAAAGATTACTTTGTCCATGTTTTTTTCTATGGCGCGAAGCCCCGGCGATGTCTTTTTCTTCTCTACTATGCCGAAGGAAAAGGGCAGACCCATGTCATGGATATTTATCTGAAGCCCATCGTCATGTATATGGAAGGTTATCTCGAAGGTCTCGTCGTCATAGGGGTTGAAGGCCTGCGTAATGACGCTGAAGACGGCCTCGGAGAGGGCGGTGTTTATCTGCCTGATTTCTTTGGGGGTAAAGCCTAAACGTCTGGAGAGGGTACGGCAGTACGCCGTGATACCTTTTATGTAACCCGCGTCGTTTGGAACCTTTAGAGTGGATGTCTTTTTCAGCATAATGAAGCACCGATTTTGTCTGTAATATCACCATTATAGCACAAAACCTGTTTTTTTTAAAGTCTGAGGTCTTTGTATGACTTGCAAGGCGGCGTGGTGATACTGATAGACCTGTAAGAGGTATATCAAGTGAGAAATTATCGGCGTTTGGGCTGTAAGTGATTGTTTTAGCTCTGTCTTTGTAAGGTCTATACCAAAAACGCACAGTTGTTTAAAACGCACAGCAGAGGCTTTCTGCCGCTTTTATGGCTAAAAGCCTTTTTTACAGGGGGTAACGCAGATTAGCGGTGAGTTCTCTCATGGATTAAATGACCAAAAACGCACACCTATGAGGATGATTGGTGCATCGCTATTGAATAATTGTCTTGTTTTACAAGGGGTTATCATTATCCGGGGGGTATGGCACGCCTTATGCTTTATAAGACCTCGTGCAGGAGAGGCTGCACTCTTAGGATAGTCATCTCAGAGGAGGCAGATGCGATGAAGGTTTTTCTTGTAACTCTTACGTTCACTCTTACCCTGTTTTTTTCAGTTAGCTCCGAGGCAGCTGTTTTTTCAGGCGGGCTCCGCCAGGGGCTTCTGGAGAGCCCTGATGTTGAGGCCTTTTATGCCGTTGATAGTACACATACTTTTGTGAAAGGCGCCCTGCCCCTCTTAGGGCAGGGCGAGGTCTTTACGGTAGTTGAGCGGTACTACGGCGGTCCCGGTCACTCTCACCCTGCCGTTATGGTAGAGCACGGCGTAGAGCCTATGATGGCCAAGGGCTCTGCCTCCGAGGCCTTAAGGGGGTTGGCGCCCCTTAAGAGAGGTAAAGTTCTTCTCTCATCTGATGGGGGCGGATTTACGGCTATTGATGTCTTCGAGGCGGCAACGCTTACTTGCCAGAGGCGCGGAGGTTATGCCCTTTATCTTGTGCCGAGGAAATACAGCGGATTTAAGCGCCTTACAGAGGTAGGGGCCCTTGAGGCCTTTACATATATTATAAGTAAGGGCTCGGCGGGTCTCTGGTTCGCGGCCTGTGAGGGAGCTCCTGAGGTGAGGTTTCAGGTATTAAAGAACTACGACTTTATAAACGATGGTCAGGAGATGGCCGAGTTTAGAGAGGGCCTTGCATTTGATGATGTGAATTATGTGAAGAATGAGGGCGCCGAGGCGGCAAGGCTCGCAGCCCTTGAGAGCTCATGGCCAAGGACTCACGTATCTCTTGAGGCAACGGCGCGCAAAATTGCGGCCGTTAAGATGGGTTTTGTGCGAAAGTTTGATGGAAAGCGGAATTACGGATCTTATAAGGGTAGTATGGATAAGGGCAGGTGCGCCTCTGTGAGTATAAAGAGCGTAAGTGATGCAGGGGAGGTAAGGGTCTCTGAGGCCCATGAGTATAAGGTATGCTCCGGTAAGGTATATGCGCTTGGTGTTACTGAGAGGGAAGAAAGAATAGCCGGAGGCGCCGGTATGTATGTGCGGGAAAAAGGTTTTAAGGTGGCAAAGGCCCCTTAAGTTTTTTCTCTCATTTGTTGTGTATATGGGACGGCAGAGGGCCGTCCCATATTTTTATCTTTTTCAAGGTAAATGATTGCCATTTCAGAAAGTGACTGTATAATAAGATAAATACTCAAGTTATGTGATTATTCATCATGGAATAAACAGGTAGAGGAGGCAAGATGCAGATAAGATTGAAGAGTGGTTTTATGATCATGGCAGCGATACTTCTGGCGTTTTCCACATTGTCTTACGCCGAGTCTCGCGGCGGCGTGCAGGTACACAACGCCATGACACGGGGACACGGCGGTGCAAAGATGGGGCATAATGCCGGGCATCACGGCTGGAAGGCTTCTCTCAGCAAGAGTCAGCTTGAGAAAGTAGAGGCCATGCACCTTGGGCTTAGCAGGGACATGGCGCCGCTAAAGGCGGAGCTTGCATTTAAGAGGGCGGAGCTGAAGAATATGGTCACGGCCGTGGCCCCTGATATGGCCGCGATGAAGGTTAAGATTAAAGAGGTAAGCGCTATCAGCGCAAAGATGATGGAGAAGAGATACTCTCACATCATAAGGATGAGAAAGATCTTGACGCCAAAGCAGAGACTTTCCTTTGACCTTGAGCTTATCTCCAACTCCGAGCACTGGCATGGGGGAGGTCATCATAAGACGCATTGATCAGCCCGCCGGAGAGCTAAAAGGTCGTTGAGGTTTTACTGCCTGTTATTGTAAATTAATGCCCTGTTTTCACGCCTTATGGTAAGGACGGGGCATTAATTTTTTTGATTAAAACCCTTGATTTTACACTTTAATGCTAATAGAATAAAATAAGCGCGGCAAATACTGTATCTTCTGAGACCGCCATTGTCTGCTCCTGTTTTTTTTGCAGGGGCGCGAGCTTCCAAAAACCTCTCACAATTAAGAGCCCCAATAGTGACTCGTCAAACACTTATCTTTACGATAGCCCTAATCTTCTTTTCCATTATCGTTATTATTATCTATGCTTTTTTGCGCCGTTTTTTCCGCCGCCAGAGGTTTATGCGCCTTGATAGCAGCAGAGACCGCTATAATGCAATTGTCTCCGCCATGGTTCTTTACCCCGGGGAGCTTACCTCTGAGAGGCTTGTCTCTCGGCCGGGCTCGCTGGATCATCTTGCCATAGAGGAGGCCCTTATCCATTATATAACCTGGGCGGATAAGGAGCTTTACACGAGGCTCTACGCCTGGTTTGAGGAGCTGGGTTATGTGGATTATTATCTTAAGAATCTTGATAGTTCCAGAATGTGGGTGAGGGCGCAGGCCGCAGAGAACCTCGGGGTTATAAGGTGCGCGAGGGCCGTAGACAGCCTCATCAAGGCCCTTGACGACAAGGAAAGGGATGTTCGCAATATGGCTGTATATTCTCTTGGGATTATCGGGGATATACGGGGGCTTCCTGCCATCATGGAGAGTCTGAAAACCGGTGTGGATTCTCTTGAGGCCGTCTCGCTGAGGATAGTGAAGTCCGCTATAATCTCATTTGGCAAAGAGGGTGTTTCTGTTCTTAGAAGTGGTCTTAAAAACAAGAACTGGAGGCTC
>CAZEBZ010000015.1:0-32969 GCA_964510775.1 uncultured Thermodesulfobacteriota bacterium | reverse complement strand
GCCTCTCAAAGATAGGCGAGGAGACAGGGCGTCTTGATAAGAGTTTCGAGGATGCAGCCGCGCACCTTGAGAAGATGGCAGAGCTGTACTCTACTATGAAAAAAGCGCTCCTTTACCCTGTCTTTGCCGTGGTATTTACCTTTGGCGCCCTTCTCTTCTGGCTTATCTTTGTGCTGCCAAATGTTATGAAGCTCTTTACGGGTATGAACATTGCGCTGCCGCTGCCCACTAAGATTCTTCTTGTCTCAAGCAACTTCTGTCGAGGTTACTGGTATGTCCTTCTTGCTCTGCCTCTTCTCTCTATTGTCATTATCTCCATATTAAAGAGGCGCAGCGCCACGAAGTATTATCTCGACCTCGCTCTGCTGAAGATGCCCATATTAAGGCACGTTAGTTATAATTGGCTTCTTACTTTTTTCTGCGAGCAGCTACGCATACTTACTTCTGCTGGTGTACCGATAAACCGGTCTATGGAGATTGTCTACGAGGCATTTGGCAACGAGGTGATGAAGAGAGCGGTTAAGAAGGCCAAAGATGAGATAAATTCAGGCGGCAGTATCGCCGAGGCGCTAAAGTGTCACAGCGTCTTTCCCGGGCTCATAGTAAGGCTCGTTGCCGTAGGGGAGACGAGCGGCAGTCTGGAGACGCAGTTCTCCTATCTTGCCGAGTATTACAGAGTAAAGCTTAATGACTTTTCTGCTAAGATGGGTAAGATGCTCGAGCCCATAATCATCTCCATCGTAGGCATATTATTCGCCCTTATTATTATGGGTCTGCTGCTTCCCGTATACGATCTTGTGGCAAAGGTGCAGTGACGGGGGGTAATCGGGGTTATGAGAAAATGATGAGATTTGTGTGTCCGGAGGGAGGAAGGGGCTGGGTGGGGGGGCGAAAAAGATGGGCTATGAGGGGCGATGGAGGGGCCTGTGTGTAGGGGGGCGCGAAGAGGCATAGGGAAAGTGATAATGAGAGGCGTGGTGAATATGAGAAGAATTAATATGTGGGTGATTTGCAGGAAAGAGAGTTTTATCTCCCCTATCGTAGCTGTCTTATTTTTTATTACTCTGCTGTTCTTTACAGATGGTGCGGTTCTGGGTATGGACGCTGTTTTATCTCATGGGGATAGGCTTGAGATCTTGGAGGCGGCCAAACCCTTTACAGAAGAAGATAATATATTGAGTAAGGGGGCTGATTGGATCTCTCCTACGGAATGGGGCGCAGATGCAAAGGTTAAGTCGGAGTCCTCTGTTGAAGTTGAGGTAATTACCGCCGCACAATCAGTTGGGGCCGAGAGAACAGATCTTAGCGCGAAACTCCTTATTGCCTCAGAATACTTACGCGGAGGTAATTATTATAGCGCTATTAAGGTATACAGGAGGCTGCTTGCCAAAGAGCCGCGTAGCTACAGGATTATGAATGAGTTGGCTTTTTTATATATTAAGCTGCAGAGGTGGGAGGAGGCCATGGATTTTTCGAGCAGAGGCCTTGAGATAGAGGCCGAGTATGCGCCTCTCTTGATAAACGCAGGAATTGCCAGTATAGAGCTTGGCAGGCCCGAGGATGGAGAGAGCTTTTTTCTGCGGGCCTTTCATGGTAAGGGCGAAGAGAGGCTGGCTGCCCAGAACCTCGCGCTGCTTTATGAGTCAAGGTACGAGAGAGTCAAGGCCGCGAGGTATTACGCTATCCTCGAAAGGCTTGGTCTTAGTGCAGGTAGACGTGGTCTCAGGAGGCCCGCCGCAGGCCGTCGTTGATGCTCATTGCCCCACTAATATTTGATATGATTCGATTCGTCTTGCTTCGAGATTTCAGCCTTATTAAGCTCTAAGAGGGATTTTTATTAAAGTTTTCATAGTCTTGGCAGACTAATTGATGTCTGGAAAATATGCCGTAAAAAAAAGAGAGAGTTAGGTGCAGCAGTGGTTGTTTTTTTGCGAGGGAAAGGTTGACATTGCCAGTAAAAGGGTATAAATATTGTTATATATCCTCCTTTTTTACACAAGAAACCTAATATGCTCCCGGTCTTTAGCTTGAGAGTGATTAAAGCACGCTATATCCTATGGCGTTTGATGATAATCACATGGTTCATCTTAGAAAAATCAAGGTTAAAATATATCCCGATTGGCAGGGCTGTGGTCTCTTAGTGAGATGTCTTGCTTTTTTTATGCTTTTCAAAAGGATAGGCGAAGGAGAGTGCTATGGATGATAAGGTAGTCTCAAGACGTAATTTTCTGACGGGCTGCTGCGCGGCCATGGGGGCCGTAGCAGTAGGGGCAGGCGCCATACCGGCTGTCAGCGCCTGGAGAATAGCCGAAGACCTGAAATTCGGCCTTACGGAGAAAGATGTGGATATCGCCGGTATGAAACCAGGCGAGATGAAGATAGACGGCATCTCCCTTGGCAGACATACCCTAATAGGCAACACCGAGCTTATAGTGCCTGTGCTTATATTGAGGCGAAAGGCACAGTGGATAGCCCATACCGAGAAGGGCGATTATGCGATGAAGGAGCCTGTAGGCGCCGCCGGCAGGTATTTAAAATCTGAGTGGTTTGTATGCAGGGCCTTCTGTACGCATCTTGGATGTACTCCTAACTTTATAGATGATGACGGTACTGCGGCGCATATAGTCTGTCCATGTCACGGGGGTATATATGATACCCTTGGCAGGGTTCTCAGCGGGCCGCCGCCCCTTAACCTCTATATGCTTCCCTACAGGTTTACGGCAAAGGACAAGATAAGGCTCTTTGTCGCAACCCCTGATGATATTACGCTTACCAGTGTTAATGATTTCAAGAAGGTCTAATTAAAGCAGAAAGGATAATACGATGAACTCAGTAATGGAATGGTTTCAGGAGAGGTTTCCGTCCATCTTTGAGGTTACGCGTTTTCATGCAACAGAGTACCCAACACCGCCCAATTTGAACTATGCCTGGGCCTTTGGCTTTCTCATTATGATCTTTCTCATGCTGCAGATAGTAACGGGCATAGGGGTGGCCATGTTCTATAAGCCCGATGCCGCCATAGCCTTTGATAGTATTGAGAGATTTAGAAGATATGTGCACTGGGGCTGGCTTCTTCAGAGCATACACGCCGTTAGCCCTACTTTTATCTTTATCTTCATGTACCTTCACATAGGCAGGGGGTTTTACTACGGCAGCTATAAGTCGCCGCGTGAGGTTATCTGGTGGATGGGGTTATTCATTCTCCTTGCCATGATGATGGAGAGCTTTATGGGTTACGTCCTGCCCTGGGGCCAGATGAGTTACTGGGCAGGTACGGTCATCACGGGTCTTGCCTCTGTTATACCTGTATTCGGCGATGTCCTCGTAACGTGGATAAGAGGTGATATACTTATGAGCGATGCTACGCTCAGCAGGTTCTACAGCCTCCATATCGCCCTCGTACCCCTGGCCGTTATAGGCGGACTAATCGTAGGGCACATTATGGCCCTTCATGATGTTGGCAGCAACAACCCTACCGGCGTAGCCCCTGTGAAGGAGAACAAAATCCCCTTCTTTCCATATTATGTTGTTAAGGACCTCTATGTCGTAGGTCTTGTTGTTACAGTATTCTTTTTCATCATATTCTTCTACCCCAACCTCTTCTTGGAGGCCGCCAACTTTCAACAGGCAGACCCCTCTCTTACACCTGCGGAGATAAAACCTGAGTGGTACTTTCTTCCCTTTTTCGCCATGCTACGCGCCATTCCATCAAAGGCCTTCGGTGTAATCGTGCTCTGGGGTTCCATGTGGATACTCTTCCTAATGCCTTTTATCGATAGGTCTTCCATAAGAAGCAACAGATACCGGCCTGTAAAGAGGTGTCTTGACATTGTTTTCTTTCTTAACTTCGCCTTTCTTACCTATCTTGGCGCAAAACCTCCTTTTGGCTGGCAGCTCAGCGCTGCGCGTTTAGGGGCACTTATATATTTTTCGTATTTTGGGATTCTCTATATTGTCTCTCATTATGAGAAAAAGCCGGAGCCTCTCATCACCTATGAGACTTATCCGGAGAGGATCTCCATGCACGCCAGCTCCGCTACTAAGAGGTCTGTGAGCCTTATTATTATGATAACAGGCCTTGCGGTCTTGAATATATGGGCCTTTAATTTCAACTTTCCCGCAAGGGCCCTTATCGAGAGGGGCAGAGCAGTATATGAGGCTAAGGGAAAGATGTTTCATGATATCAGCTACATAGGTGAGCATGCCACGCTGCCGGCAAAGCAGCGTATAGAGATGCTTGGGGTCTTGCCCCCGGATCTCTCTCTTAAACATAAATCCATGATAGATAGAACCCCGCGGGAGTTTCTCAGCGAGTTTATAGGCCACAGCAAGGAGGGCTCGAAGATGGTCGTTGAGTTTACTCCGCAGGAGGTAGACGGTCTTGTAGCATTTCTTGAGTATACATCAGACCCCTCTATGTTCTGGCGCGCACGAGTCGGCCCCTGGGTAATACTATTTATGTCAATCTTTACAGTGCTTCTATATATGCTCTATAAAGATGTCTGGGATATAAAGTACAGGAGTCTTCCGAGGCATTGAGTCTTGAGCTTTTGGGGTTCTTTTTGCGTACATACTTTAGCGTGGTTAAAAGATGTGAAGGCCCATAAAATATCTTGACTCTTTAGTCCCATAAGGGATAATCTGATTGTAAAGTTTAACAGATTTACGCTCGTTATACACCCTTTAACTCGGTGTTTTTATAGGCCCTGCTTCTGCATGGAAGGTTAAAGCCCTTTTGTGGATATGTGAGTCTGAGCCTTATTATGAGGGTTTTAATTATTCATTTTTTTGACCTTACAGTGAGGGTATGGTCTCTGTTTATTGTGTTTGCCTCGTGTGATAAACAAAAATATGGGGGAGGAAAATCCATGAAAAAGTTTGTTCTTGTGTCTCTGGCTCTTATGTTCATGCTTGCCGCAGGTTTTTATACTACTGCCTCGGCTGATTTGCAGAACGGTGAGAGGATTTTCAAGAAGTACTGCGCTAAGTGTCATGGTAAAGATGGTACCGTCTCTGAGTATGGAAGGCATATAAAACCCCATCCCGCCCGTAATCTCACGACTAACAGGCTCTTTATCGCGCCGAGGGAGTTGAGGGTTATTATAAAGTACGGTGTATACGGCAGGGAGATGAAGTCCTGGCAGAACGTCTTAAGCGATAAAGGCATAGTAGATGTGGCCTCTTATGTGCGTACCTTAACATATAAACCTGATTTAGAGGCAGGTAAGAAGTTTTTTAAAAAACGGTGCAGTTCCTGTCATGGAGCGACGGGTTCAGGGAAGAATATATTTCACGCGCCTGACCTTGATATGTCCTCACTCGGCCCTGTAGGCATGGCAAAGGTAATAAGGTTTGGCCGTCACGGTACTATGATGAGCGTAAAGACGGATCTCTTTAAGAATACGGATCTGGCCAATGTTGTCGGATATCTGCAGAGCATAAAGAAGTAAGGGGGCCGCCATACTCACGGGGCTTTCCCTTAAGTAGTACTCTCTCTAATGCCTCTGTTTTGGGCTAAGAGGTATCCTAGCGGTGTGGTGAATGTCTTGATTTTGCAGCCTGGTATTGATTTAGTTTCTGTATTAATAGATAGAGGCCTGTCTCTGCTTGGAGACAGGCCTTTGCTTATGGAACCCTATTAAGTGAGTGGGGCTCTTGTTATCTCTAAGAAATGCGCTCTTTAATACACAAGGATTTGTATGGTAAAACTCTTTGATGAGATAGAAATTAACGCAATGAGACTGCGAAATCGTATTTTTCGCTCTGCTACATGGGAGGGGATGTGTGATAGTGATGATTTGCCTACGGCAAAGCTTATTGATTGCTATCTGGATCTTACGAGAGGCGGAGTTGGGCTTATTATTACCGGTTATGCCTATGTCTCTCGCGAGGGCCGTCAGCTGCCCGGGCAGATGGGCTTTGATAGTGATGCAGGCGCCGTAGAGTATAAGGGATTGACTGAGGCCGTACATGAGGCAGGCGGGGCCATAGCAGTTCAGCTTGTGCATGCAGGAGGTCAGACCACTGCCTCAGAGGCGGGATCCTCTCCCCTTGCGCCATCGAGCGTAGATGTGCCGCAATTTCCGGAGATACCGGAGGAGCTCTCAACTGGCGAGATAAGGCGCATTGTAAAGGCCTTTGGCGAGGCGGCAGGGAGGGCCAGGGATTGGGGCTTTGATGGCCTTCAGCTCCACGGCGCCCACGGTTATCTTATTAATCAGTTTCTCTCACCCCATACTAATGAGCGCAGGGATAAATACGGCGGTGATATAAAAAATCGGATGCGCTTTCTCATAGAGATATACGAAGAGGTGCGCCGCGTTGTGGGGCCGTCATACCCTGTTATGATAAAACTTACAGGATCAGATAACATGGAAGGCGGATTTACTGAGGAAGACGCCATTTATGCAGCTCGCACTCTCTCGGAACTTGGTATTGACGCTATTGAGGTCTCTTCGGGTTTAATAAGTTCAGGTGAGCTGAATCCGGCGCGAGAGCACATCAATTCACCTAACAAGGAGGGTTACAACGTGACCCTTGCAGGTAGAATTAAGGCCGAGGTTACGTGCCCCGTAGGGGCCGTGGGCGGTTTTAGGTCTTTTGAGGTGGTAAGCAGTGCCCTTGGAGGAGGATTTGTCGACTTTATCACTATGTCGAGGCCCCTTATATGGGAGCCTGACCTGCCGGCGCGCTGGCTTCGCGGTGATTTAGAGCCCGCCAGATGCATATCATGTAATGGATGCTTTTTGCCCGGCCTGAAAGAGGGCGGCATATACTGCGTTGTCAAAAAAAGATGGGAGCGCGGCCTTTAACTTACCAAACCTCTCCATGCCTCCGTTAGTCTCTAAGGGCATTAGTTTTCACTTAATTTTATTGCAATCCGCGCCCTCTTCATGTATCTTAATTGATACCGATATTTCGCTAAAAGGGGCTTTTTACTTGTAGTGGGGCTATCTTGAAAAAGCGCTCCCGTGGTATTTAACACCTCTGATGCTTGCGGTGGGGCCCTTTTATCCGGGGCGGAAAATATACTTAAAACATACCCCTTTTAGGGGGAGACCTAACAGATATGGAGGTTTTAAATGATATCACCTGAGATGATAAAGGCCTTAAATGAGCAGCTAAACGCCGAGTTATACTCCTCGTATCTATATCTTTCAATGTCGGCTTATGCCTCCTTCAAGGGGTTAAAGGGCGCGGCGAGCTGGTTTTATGTTCAGGTGCGTGAAGAGCTCTTTCATGTACAGAAGATGTATGATTATGTTGACAGTCAGGGGCATCAGGTAATTCTTGGAGAAGTGGCGAAGCCGCCATCTGAGTTTGGTTCTGTCATAGACCTCTTCGAGGCTGTTCTCGCCCATGAGCAGAAGGTAACAGGGCTTATTAATACCCTTATGACTCAGGCCGTTAATGAGAACGACCATGCCACGCAGATATATCTGCAGTGGTTTATAACGGAGCAGACTGAAGAGGAGCAGAGCTGTCAGGAGATAATAGACAGGCTTAAGCTCGCCGGAGAGACGGGGCCTGGGCTTTTTATGATAGATACAGAGCTTGGCACCAGGGTATTTACCCCGCCGGCGCAGTAAGGGAGACTCTGTGTAGACCGTCGTGGTGTTAGGGCAGACTTTTATCGACGCCGCTTATCCCGGTCTATTGTTATACCGGTTTTTTACCACGGGGTTTGGCCCTGTGATACTTATGAAAGGGAGAGATACTTTATATGCATGAGGCGATACTGGAATACTTGAAAAAACACACAAACCCCATAGACTCCGAGGATGGTGTCATGGAGTGGTGGAAGGGGCTGCAGGCCCTTAAACCCTCACTGGACGACTTGACTGAGGCCCTTGAGGAGCTTGAGGACCGAGGGGCTATTGAGAAGGATAAGATGGAGAAAGACTTTTTTGTCTATCGTATCTGCGAGAAGGATTAAGAGGAGAGTCTCTTTTTTTGATGTTCGGCGCTGTATTAATGCTTTTTCACGTTACGGGGGTGGGGGGAGGGGGCCTGTTTTTTTTATTCAATACTCTCTTGAGTGTTGTTCTTACCTAACCTCTTCCTATATATTAAACGTGGCCTCGTTATTTCTTTTGGCCGTTCCTGCCTATCTATTTATATCTTGCCCTTAGTGGGTGGAATCTGATAAATTATCAAAAACATTTCTGTTACAGGAGGATATATGAAAAGAACTCTCTTAGCTTTGTCAATAAGTCTTATGATGATAAGTTCTATCTCGTTTGTAGCCTCAGATGCCGTCAGCTCGACTAAGGCGTCAAAAAAGTGGAGTGAGTCGCAGAAGATAAGCTATATTTTTGGAACCAGGATAGGTGATGTGAGTAAGGCCAATAAGGTCACCATAGATAGTAAGCTCATGCTTAAGGGCCTTAATGATTCCATTAAGGGTGGTGATATGGATCTTACGAGGCAGGAAATATCTAAGACTCTGAAGGCCTTTCAGCAAAAGATGGTGGCGGGGCGCAAGGCCGGTATGAAATCTAAACGTAAGGATAATGCCATGGAAGGCAGTAAGTTTCTTGAGGCTAATAAGAAGAAAAAAGGTGTAATTACTACGGCAAGCGGTCTGCAGTATAAGGTAATTAAAGAGGGCAGCGGTCCTAAGCCTGCGGCCTCAGATAAGGTCAGGGTACATTACCGCGGAAGACTTATAGATGGTACGGAGTTTGACAGCTCCTACAAGCGCAACAGACCCGCGGAGTTTGGCCTGCATCAGGTTATAAAGGGTTGGACCGAGGGATTGCAGTTAATGAAGGTAGGGGCCAAGTACGAGTTGTACTTACCTGCCAACCTTGCTTACGGGCAGAACGGCCCTCCGAGCATAGGGCCCAACAAGACCCTTATCTTCGAGGTGGAGCTTCTTGATATCGTTAAGTGAGTAAATTTTGCTGAGAGGTTTTTGTAGAGGCATTTATAGAGGTGCGGCAGGGGGGCTGTCTTGAATAAGACCCTGCCGCTATACCTCAAACCCTGCCATATTAAGGGAGATATATCATGCACGGCCCTATTTTCATTAAATTTAGGGAGGTGCATTTTTTCATTGACAGTTACAGGAGTTTAATGTAGTTTTAACATGTAAGTTCGTAGTAGGATTTGTACAGCGGGGCCTAATACCTTTGATTGCGCAAAGCCACGAGGACTTAAAAAAAAACTAGAAAGGAGGTTTTGTGTAATGGCAACAGGTAAGGTAAAATGGTTCAATGAATCAAAGGGCTTCGGCTTTATCGAGCAAGAGTCAGGTGAAGATGTCTTTGTCCACTACTCCGCTATTCAGGGTGATGGTTTCAAGACCCTGAGAGAGGGTCAGACCGTAGAGTTTGAGATCGCTCAGGATGCTAAAGGCGCAAAGGCTGTAAACGTAATACCTCAGTAATTACACTTGCACCTTAAAAGGCCCTCATCATTATGATGAGGGCCTTTTTTTTGTCCCACTTCCTGTTGCCTGCCTTGTAAACAATCTTTAATTATCCTTTAATCTTGCCCTGCTATAATAGTAAGTGTAAAAAGAGTAGTATTAACTCTCATAGCGGGAGCGTAAAGAAGATGAAAAACATGGATGAGGTTGTATTGCTTATAGGTTTTAGCGTAAACATCGCCATACTCTCTCTTGTTATCTTCGGATTGGCCATAACGTATCTCGCGCCTTGATAATTTTTCTGTAAGAGTTTTCCTCTACTTGTTGAGGAAAAGTAAGAACACTTTATTATAACTCTTCATCCGGGGCTGGGGGCCTCGCGGTCCACAGCCCCACCTCCTTGTTAGCCTCTTATCATTAAGAGGCCTTTTTTATGCCTCTGTGTTTCTTTAAATTGTTTATGTGAGTCTCTTAAGACACTCTCTTGCATGGAGGTATATTGAGTCTTGAAGTGAGGTGCCTAAGTTAGGGGGTGAAGAAGTGGGGGAGAGGTGAGAACTCTCTCCTGTTATTTTCCGCCCTGGGTGCGTCCATGACATTTTTTGTATTTTCTGCCGCTTCCGCAGCTGCAGGGGGCATTTCTGCCAGGTTTTTTTTCTACAGAGAGGGGCCGCGCCTCTCTGCTAATATGCTTCTCTTCGCAATACTCCTCAATTCGCCTATCAACCCTTGAGGCGGCCTCTTCTAAATCTGACGTACCCTCACAAAGATACTGCCTTGCCCTGACTTTCTCAATCCTTATGGCCTCCCCTATCTCAGGGGCACTTGTGCTGTTTGCAGACTCAGCGGCTCCGATAATTCGGCAGTGGCCCTGTTCATCAGGTCTTTGTCCCGGTGAGCCAAGCTGGCCGCAGTGAGGCGGACGTATATCTGGGCCTTTAATAATAGTGGGGTGAATTTCGCAGATATTATCTTTAGATAAAAAATGACACCTGAAGGCCATCATAAGGATGAGGTTAAGCCTTAGTCCCCCCTTATCCTCAACTATATCGCGCACAATGAGGTTATAACTCTCGGGACGAACAAATAGCGGACGAGGCCGCGCCTCTCTTGTAATATAGGCATCTACTATCCTTTTTTCTCTTATCTTTATGCTCTTTACAAGCTCTCGGTGAAAAACCTTCTTATTACCAAGGGCATCTCTCTTTAAAAGAGTATAGTTGATAATGCCCCACCAGGGGTCGCAGCAGGCGCCGCCGCATTCTCTGACGCAGATGCTGGAAAAATCCTTTTTTTCTGCAGGGATTGGTTTATTCATGGTGATATATTATAACAGAGTCAATGTCTAATATTCCAGGATAAGTCCTCTTGCTGTAAATGTGTTGATGTGGAGAGGGGGAGGGGGCTATTCGGCGGCCTTTAGTATGTAAGCGGCTTTTAAGAGCCCCTCTCTTAAAATAACGGGTTTATCTCCCCTTACATCCACTACAGTTGAGGCAAGTCCTCCCTGAGTTCTACCTCCGTCTATAATGAGGTCTATAGGGCTAGCAAAGTATTTTTTCACCTCAGCGGCATCTCTTGCAGGAGGGCGGCCAGCGGGGTTGGCGCTCGTAGATGTAATTGGGGCTCCAAAGGCCTGCAGAAGCCTCTTGCAGAGGGGATAATCAGATATGCGCAGCCCAATGGTCTTGCTCCCTCCGGTAATAAGGGGGTTAACGGCATCGGAGGCATGGAATATAAGCGTCAGCGGCCCCGGCCAAAAGGCCTTAATAAGTTTCTTTCCCGCTGGTGGTATCTCTCCTCTTATCATGGACTTTAGGGTAATTAAATCTCCTGCGATAAGGGGGATCGCCTTACCCTCGGGGCGGCCTTTCAGGTCTATGAGGCGCTTCAGGGCGAGGGGGTTTGCCGCGTCAACGGCGAGACCGTAGAAGGTCTCTGTGGGGTAGGCGATGATACCGCCTGCCCTTAAGACTTTTACGGCCTCATTGAGTTGTTCATTGGCTGAGATTATGAGAGGTGCTTGATGGGGCATTTTTTATATTTCAGAGAGGGCTGATTTGAAATTATCAATCTATACTTAAAAACTCCTAATTTATTTCGTCAGCGCTATCAAGTACGGCCTTTGCCATCTTGGTACGATGTCTGCGAAGCCTTGACCTTAAGGCCTTGTCTCCTGTTGCCAGTATCTGCACGGCGAGTATGGCGGCGTTCTTTGCCCCGGCCTTGCCTATTGATACGGTGGCTACGGGCACTCCGCCTGGCATCTGCACTGTTGCCAGCAGTGCGTCAAGTCCCTTGAGAGGGCTTGAGTCTATGGGAACGCCTATGACGGGAAGGAGGCTGTGGGCGGCAATAACCCCTGCGAGATGGGCCGCGCCGCCTGCTCCCGCTATAATTACCGCCAGTCCGCGTCTCTCGGCACCGGCCGCATAGGCAGCCGTCTCATCAGGAGTTCTGTGAGCTGAGAGTATAGTCATCTCATAGGGTATATTAAAGGACTCAAGTGTAAGGCCGACTTTTCGCATTATCTCAAGGTCGGATTTACTCCCCATGATTATCCCCACAAGGGGTTTTTCTTTGGTTTTTTTAGCAGACATAAGGCTCCTCCCTTTGAGGCGGATTTTTTTTGGCTTAGATTTTATAACTTTTAATAGAGTTTACGTCGCCGCTTTGTTCTTATTAGATTACCCTGAGCGGACCTTTACTTCAGGGCCTTCATGGCTATATCCCTGCGGTAATATGCGCCACTGAAGGATATTTTTTCTACGGCCTCGTATGTTTTTTTGCGGGCCTCTTGTATGTCTTGTCCAAGCCCTGTAACGCCGAGGACTCTGCCGCCTGCTGTAAGCACGGGTTCGCTGCCGCCGCCCCTTGTGCCGGCGTGAAAGACTATTACGTCTTTTATATCCCGCACATCCTCAAGACCGCTTATTGGAAGGCCCTTCTTATAGGCCCCGGGGTATCCTGCCGAGGCCATTACTACGCAGAGGCTGCATTTGCTCGACCACTTGAGTTCTCTATCGCCTAATTTACCGATAGCCGCGCTCTGTAGTATCTCAAATAGGTCGTCCTCAAGGCGCATAAGTATGGGCTGACACTCAGGGTCGCCGAAACGGCAGTTGAACTCAAGTACTTTAAGCTCTCCCGACTCTGATATCATAAGCCCTGCGTATAGCACACCGCTGTATCTTACGCCAAAATCCTTCATAGCCTTGATAAGAGGCCTTATGATAGAGGCCAGAATCTTTTTCTCAAGCTCAGGAGTGATAATCGGAGCCGGGCTGTAGGCTCCCATGCCTCCAGTGTTTGGGCCCTTGTCTCCATCGAATATGGCCTTATGGTCTTGCGCGGGGGCCAGAGCCGCCACGCCCTCGCCGTCTGTTATAGCGAGGAATGAGGCCTCCTCACCCTCGAGAAACTCCTCAATAATTATTTTTTCACCAGCTTCACCAAAGGCCTTCTCACCCATGATGTGGATGACGGCCTCTTGCGCCTCTTTTAGGCTGTGGCATATTATTACACCCTTACCTGCGGCAAGTCCGTCGGCCTTTACAACAAGGGGCAGGGCCGCTCTATTAAGGTAGTGGAGGGCCTCTTCAGTCTTGGTAAAGGTCTCGTACTCGGCCGTTGGGATACTGGCCGCCTCCAGCATCTCCTTGCAGAAGGCCTTGCTGCCCTCAATGGCAGCGGCCTTTTTTGTAGGGCCGAAGATAGTCAGGCCAGCGGCGCGAAAGTCGTCTACTATACCCATTGTAAGGGGCAGCTCAGGCCCTACGACTGTTAGGTCTATTGCATTATGAAGGGCAAAATTCTTTAAACTCTCGATGTCATCAGGAGTGATAGCAACGTTCTCGCCATATCGGCGAGTGCCGGCGTTACCGGGGGCTGTGTATATTTTTGTAACGAGGGGGCTCTTGGAGAGCTTCCATGCAAGGGCGTCTTCTCTTCCGCCCCCTCCGATTATAAGCGTCTTCAATGATTGCTCCGGTTATTAGTGTCTAAAGTGTCTCATGCCTGTAAAGACCATAGCTATACCATGTTCATTCGCTGCTTTTATTACCTCTTCGTCTCTTATAGAGCCGCCGGGCTGTACAATGGCCTTAATGCCATTCTCTGCGGCAAGATCTACGTTGTCCCTAAAGGGGAAGAAGGCGTCTGAGGCAAAGGCGCATCCCTTTACATCAAGGCCGGCCTCGGCGGCCTTCATTAGTGCGATACGTGTGGAGTCTATACGGGACATCTGTCCCGCTCCAACACCAAGTGTCATGGAGTTTGCGGCAAGGACTATTGCGTTGCTCTTAACGTGGCGGCATATCTTCCAGGCAAAGAGCAGGTCTGCGAGTTCTTTATCTGTAGGCTCACGCTCTGTAACGCTCCTTATGTCTACGGCCTGCCCCCTGTCCTGAGTCTGAAGGAGTATTCCGCCGGAGACGAGTTTTGTCTCCATGGGTTTTACAGATGACTCAGTAGGTGAGGCCCCCATCTCCAGAAGGCGTATGTTTTTTTTCTTTGTGAGTATCTCAAGGCTCTCTGCCGAGAAGCTTGGCGCGATTACGGCCTCGACGAATATCTCAGAGATTTTTGTCGCAATATCAGCTTTTACCTCACGATTAAAACTCATTACGCCGCCAAAGGCCGATTTGCTGTCCGTAGCGTAGGCCTTCTCGTATGCCTGAAGCAGGCTTTTTTCCGATACGGCCGCGCCGCAGGGGTTGCTGTGTTTTATTATGACAGAGGCTGGTGCGGTGAACTCCGCTGCTATAGATATAGCGGCGTCCAGGTCTGCGATATTATTATAGGAGAGTTCTTTGCCGTGGAGCTGCCTCGCATCAGCGAGAGGCCCTCCGCCGGGATAGCGGTAGAAGGCGGCCTTCTGATGGGGGTTCTCACCGTAGCGAAGCCCCGAAATTTTTTCGTACTGCACGGTATATGTCTCTGGAAATAATGTGTTTTCTGTATTGGTATTTTCCGAGTTTTCTGCGATTGCGCCGAGATAATTGGAGATTGCCGCATCGTAGCGCGCGGTGAGCGAGAAGACTTTTTTAGCAAGAGTAAAGCGTGTAGAGCCTCTCATGGCACCTTCGCTGCCGCGCAGCTCTTCAAGCACAGTCTCGTAGTCAGCTGGGTCTGTCACTACGGCAACGTCGTTGTAATTCTTGGCTGCCGCACGTATCATTGTGGGGCCGCCTATGTCTATGTTCTCAATGGCGTCTTCAAGGGTAGCGCCGTGGGAGATAGTCTTTTCAAAGGCATAGAGGTTTACTACTACCATATCTATAGGGGGTATCTCAAACTCTTCAGTCTCTTTTGTGTGTTGGGTGTTATTGCGCACAGCAAGTATGCCGCCATGAATCTTTGGGTGCAGGGTTTTTAGCCTACCGTCAAGCATCTCGGGAAAATTAGTGTACGAGCCTATGGGGATAATCTTAAGGCCTGATTCCTGCAGGAGTTTACCTGTGCCGCCTGTGGAGATTATCTCTACGCCAAGCTCAGAGAGACCTTTGGCGAACTCCACAACTCCCGTTTTATCGGTGACACTTATGATGGCCCTGTTGACTTTTTTCATTACATGCTCCTAAGTATTTTTTTTATTTTAATATAAATATAACGGCGAGAGGTGTCTGATGAGCCCCTCACACTTGGATTTGTCTAAGATTGAGATACAGTCTGTTTTTTGAAATTTGAGAGTGAATATATTAACATATTAATCGTGCAAAATAGAGTGAAAGATTTTTATTTTTTGTAGATTTGATGTGTGGTTGTAAAGTCGACTCTTACGTTGGTTTTCTTTACTCTACTTTCTTTTTTCTAAAAGAAAGTAGAAGGTTTTCTTTGTCCTACTTTTTGTAATAGCCTCTGTATTCTCGTGGCTCTTTTATTGTAGTTTAGTTGCCGTAAAGTTATTCCCCGTTGGTTTTCTTTGTCCTACTTTTTGTAATAGCCTCTGTATTTTCGTGGCTCTTTTATTGTAGTTTAGTTGCCGTAAAGATACTCCCCGTTGGTTTTCTTTGTCCTACTTTCTTTTTTCTAAAAGAAAGTAGGGGGAAAATCCATATGTTTAATAAATTCTCTCTCAAAGACCTTGCTTCCAGAGAGTGGTTGATAAGTGGTGGTCTCAGCTATCCACTTTGCTTGCGCTTTTTTATCATCATTTAGCGCCAGAGCGGCTCCCTGCAGGGCGGCGTCACCGGTGAACCCAAGGGTTTCTGTCCAGAGCGAATCGACGAGTCCAACGTCAATAAGGCCTCTCATACTGAGATTGCTGCCAAAGGCCCCTGCTATATGTATTTTTGTAAGGTCTCGTGCGTGAAGGTCGGCTTTTTCAAGTAGGCTTGTAATGCCCGCCCTTATGGCGGCTTTTGCAACCTGTAAGGCTCTGATGTCTTCCTGTGTGATGGTGATAGTCGCTACGGCGCCGCGAGATAGGATGAAGGAGTTGCCGCTTTTGTCGCTCTTAATCCTTGAAGATAGGTTAGAGTCTATCTCATTTGCGTCTTTGATTCTACCGCGGCAGTCTATAATACCGCCACGAAGGAGTATTGAAACGGCATCAAGGAGCCCGGAGCCGCATATTCCGCGGGCCATTACGTCGCCAATGACATCAAGGCGCAGGGAGTTGTCTTCCATAACTACGCCTCGAATCGCGCCGGTATCTGCCGTCATTCCATGCTTTATCCCTGCGGCCTCAAAGGCCGGCCCCGCTGCTGCGCTGGTGGCGTACAACCTGCCGCCTGTCTTTAACATGATCTCGCTGTTAGTGCCGATATCAACAAGTAGTGCATTCTCCTGCTCCCCGGCAAATTCAAGAGCCAGGGCCGCGGCAACGGTATCTCCGCCTACAAAACCTCCAACGAGAGGAAAGATATATACAGAGCCATCGGCTGCCGCCGGCAGCGCGAACTCGTGTGCGGAGATGGTGCGGGCTTCTTTAAATAGGGGCTTATAAGGGACTCTTGCGATAGAAGCGGGCGAGAGACCGAGAAAAAAGTGTTCCATAATGCTGTTTCCGGCTACGGTTACTCTGCTTACAGGCGTCTTTGGCGAGAGTTCTCTCATAAGCTCGGCACATGCCCTTTGGAGAGTTTCCGTGAGTTCACTTAGGGCCGATGGAGTCTCCTGCATTGCGTTTACACGCTCAAGTACATCTGAGCCCCAGCGTGCCTGCGGATTGGCCATGGAGATGCTCTTAGTCATTTCCCCTGTCGAGATGTTGGCAAGAGAGGCGGCAAGGGTTGTGGTGCCTATATCAAGGGCTATTCCCATTTCTTTATCTTTTTTTGTCTCGGTCATAGATATTTACCTGTCACACTTATATGCAAGAGGTCTCTTAGGCCTCTGCGGAATAAAAGAGGTAATAAGACCGCCCTGTGTTGTGGGCGGTCGACTTAACGCTGTAGATAAGGGGACATATCCTATTTAAAGGAGAGTTTCGGCACGCTCGTTAAGAGCAGCTTGATGTCGTCGTCTCTGAACTGGAGGCCCAGACCGAAAAATGATGAGCCCAGTCCAATCTTACTTATGAAGTCATCGGCGCCGCCTGTTACATAAAAATATTTATTCAGGAAGAAGGTGGCGCCTACTTTTAAGTGTGGGTTGCCTGTCTGGTTGAAGTTAAAGGCCTCAAAGCTTAATTGCATCCTGTCTCTCAAGAGGTTAAGATCTACTCCCACGCCGGCCTCAGACTCTATGAGACCGCCCCTTAACACAATTGGGCCAAAACCTCTTGCAATCTCCGCGCTGAAGAGTAGCTTATCTTCGATAATTGTCTCTGTATTCGTAAGCCTCTGTAAGCCTGTGATAGATGTAGAGCGTCTCTGCGAGATCTTGCCGCGCGGGTCGTCTACTACCTCGAAGAGGTAGTAGTGATTAGACTGCGGCTGAACCTTTACGGAGAAGAAACTCTTCACATCGGCCTCGTCTATGAGGTACTCCGCCCTGTAGCTTAGATATATATGGGTATTTTCTGCTTTTTTAAGGTAGCCGCTTATCCCGGAGATGGTCTTGTTGAGGTTCTCGCCCATTTTTTTGTCGTTAACGAGTCTGCCTATGGGCCCCTCGCCGCGATCTATTTTTTTAGCTATGCTTCCAAGAGACTGCACGCCGGAACCGGCTTTTGTCATGGCGCTGTTTATGCGCTCCATTGCCTCGTTGAGTTTTTCCGAGGCGTTGCGCAGATTTTTCACGCTCTCTCTCACATTGGCTCTGTTCTCGCCAAGAAGCTCGTTAAGGCTCTTGCCTGTCTCAAGGAGTACGGTATTGAGATTTTTAATACTCTCTTTAAGCCCCGAAGATATCTCAGGAGCGCTCTTGTTCAAGGTCGATGTAAGTCGGTCTACATTAGCGATGATGTTCTCAAGTTTTCTGTCGTTTCTTGTGACTACTGTATTGATGTTTGCAGTAAACTCATCGAGGTTGGTGACGATGTGCTTTAGTCTCGATTCGCCCTTTGGCCCTTTAATGGCCCCGCCGATAGATGAGGCTATGTCTTTAAGTTCGGCGGAGAGGCTGCCGAGAGAGGACATGAAGTTTTCCATATCCATATACTTGGCGGTGCGTTTAATGTCTTCACCTTCTTTTAGCAGTCCTCCCTCGCCAGGTCCGGGGATAAGCTCGAGGTATTTTTCACCAAGCAGTCCCGTAGATTTAAGCGTAGCGGTGAAGCCTTTTCCGATTCGCACCTCGGGGTGCATGCGCAGGGCTATACGCGCCTTGTTCCCTATGAGGCTGATTTTTGTAACACGCCCCACCTCAACACCGGCTATCTTTACTGAGGCGTTGGGGTCTATTCCCGCGGCAGAATCAAAGGTGGCGTAAAGTGTATAGCCCTCTGATTTACCGAATCTGAAACCGCCTACCTTCAGGGACATGAAGACGAGCAGAGCTATGCCGATGAGGACAAAGATTCCCACCTTTGCCTCAGGGCTGAATAAAAATAGATTTGAGCGTCTTGCCGACAATGTAGCTCCAGATGGTTAGTTGTATCTATTAGTATACTTTTACAGGGCCGCTGGCGCGGCCCTCGAGAAATTGACGCAGTATTGGGTCGGGGTTATTTTTCATCTCCGCTGTGGTACCCTCGGCGATAATCCTGCCTTCGTGGAGCATGGCTATCTTATCGGCTATCTTGTAGGTAAAGGGCATGTCGTGAGTTATTAGTATATAAGTCGTCTTTAAAGAGCGCTGAGTATCCAGGACAAGGTCTGCTATTGAGGCCGACATTATGGGGTCGAGCCCTGTTGTAGGCTCATCAAAGAGCACTATCTCCGGGTCCATTATTATGGCCCTGGCAAGGCCCACTCTCTTCATCATGCCGCCGCTTAAGTCCGCGGGCATCATGTCTTCTACTCCCTTTAGCCCTACGCGTCTGAGCTTTTCTCTTACGGATTCACTTATGTCCTCATCTTCAAGCCCGGTGTGTTCTTTTAAGGCAAAACCTACGTTCTCGCCCACTGTCATGGAGTCAAAGAGCGCGGCTCCTTGAAAGAGCATACCAAAGCGTTTTCTTGTCTCATTAAGATCCCTGCCGTTAAGCGTAGTTATATCTGTACCGTCAAGGTAGATGTGCCCTTCGTCAGGTCTTAAGAGCCCGATGATATGCTTTAGGAGTACACTCTTGCCGCCGCCGCTTCTTCCGATGATAACGGTAATTTTACCGCGTTCAACATTAAGATGCACGCCGTTAAGGACTTTTTTACGGCCGAAACTTTTCTTTAATCCCTTGATTTGTATCATTAATCCATAATATTTTCAAGTCAGGCAAGTATTGATGAGATTATATAATCTGATATAAGTATCATCACGGAGGCCGTAACCACGGAGCTTGTCGCTGCTTTTCCCACGCCCTCTGCTCCGCCCTTTGCGTAGTAGCCGTGATAGCAGGCCACAAGCGTGGTTATAAGACCGAAGGCAACTGATTTGGCAAGTCCGCTGAAGATGTCCTGTACGTTGACAAAATCTATAGTCCTGCCGATATATACTCCGGGGTTTATTCCCAGCATCTTTACGCCTATTATATAACCGCCGACGACTCCTACAAAGGACGTTACTACTGTGAGCAGAGGGAACATGAGTACTCCTGCAAGAAGACGGGGTACAACGAGGTATTTTATCGGGTTTATTGCCATTGTCTCAATGGCGTCTATCTGTTCTGTTACGCGCATGGTTCCAAGCTCTGTGGCCATGGCGCTGCCCGCTCTGCCAGTAACCATAAGCCCCGTAAGCACAGGGCCAAGCTCTCGTGCCATACTAAGGGCCACTGTGGGGCCCACGAGGCTCTCGGCGCCGAATCTGTTAAGGGCGTTATAACCCTGCAGCGCAAGTACCATGCCCGTAAAAGAGCCTGTAAGGACTACGACAAAGAGGCTCTGAACGCCGACGAATTCCATCTGCTTAAAGATATTTTTCAGCTTAAATGGAGGTGTAAAGGCAAAGCGTATGGCCGTTAATAGCATAATGGTCATACTTCCTGCGCCCTTAATGAACTCACCTGCCGTTAGGCCTATTCTTTCAAGATAAGACTTCACAGGTATATCCTCGGTACTCGTTTTGAGATATTACAGAAAATCTCGTAGCTGATGGTGCCTGTTTTCTCGGCTATCTCAGAGGCGGTTATCTCCTCAGACCCGTCTCTGCCTATGAGCGTTACCTCATCGCCTGCTTTTACGCCGGGTATATCACTTACGTCGCACATAGTCAGATCCATACAGATAAGCCCCGCTATGGGCGCTCTCTTACCACGGATTAAGACATGACCCTCGGCGGAGAGTTTTCTTGGAAGTCCGTCGCCGTATCCAAGGGGCAGGGTGGCTATAATGGTCTCCCGCGTTGTGATGAATGTCCGGCCGTAGCTTACAGGGGTGCCGGTAGGTAGGCGCTTTATTTGAAGTATGCGGGTTTTTAGCTCCATTACGGGTTTAAGTCTTATTTTTTTCGCGAGATGAGCTGCGGGATAACTTCCATAGAGCATGATGCCCGGTCTTATAAGGTCGAAGTGTGATTCTTTAATCCCTACGGCGGCGGCGCTATTTGCCATGTGGCGGTACTTTACGTGAAAGCCGGCCTCTGCCGTTTGGGTAATGGTCTCATTAAAATTATGCAGCTGCGCCGCAGAGAACTCGCTGCCAGCGACTTCTGCCTCGGCAAAGTGCGAGAGCAGGCCCTCTAATCTGAGGTTAGCGAGTCCTTTAAGAGTATTTAAGAATGATGTGAGTTCATGAGGCCTGACACCGATGCGCGACATGCCCGTATCAATCTTAAGGTGCATGGCCTTTACTGTATTTTTTTCCGCTGCTTGTTCCTGAATAAGGCGTGCGGACTCTGCGTTGTGGATTACAGGTGTAAGGTCTGCATCAAAGATTAGAGATAGGTCGTCTCTCCAGACTCCGGCAAGGACGAGTATTGGGGCCGTGATGCCTGATTCTCTGAGGTCTGCTCCCTCGGAGGCCAGGGCAACGGCAAAAAACTCGCAGCCTGCGGTGGTAAGTTCGGCGGCTACGGCAGCGGCTCCGTGGCCGTAGGCATCGGCCTTTACCACGGCTATAACCCCGGTATTAGAGGATAAATTCGCGCGCAGCTCGCGGTAATTCTGGCATAGGGCGTCTCTGTGAATAATCGCCCGCGTCGGCCGCTTGAGCAATGGAGTGAAACCTCCTCCCCTTTATGGAATCCTATTCAACGCGTAGTATATCGTTAGTATTAATTGTGCATATTATACATGGAAGAGAAGAAGATGTCTTCTTAAAAGTTGGGTGTTTGGCAGGTGAGGGGCGATATTTAAGGGCAGGATAGGTGTAGTGAATAGAGGAATACTTTGCAGCGAATCACTCTGAGATTGTTGGAAAAAATGGGCTGTTGAGGATATGCAGGGTCAGCTGAAGTCTGCCAGCAACTCTGCCTTTGGGCCGAGGTGTTTGCCGAGTTTTTTAAGGGCCTCGCCCTCTATCTGGCGGATACGCTCTCTGCTAAGGCCCAGTCTCTCTCCGAGGACTTTGAGACTCGCCGGTTTATCGGCCATGACGCGGTCTGAAATTACGAGGCGTTCTTTCTCATTAAGGGACTTTAGGGCTGTGTTGATTTCTCTTTTTGCGAGAGCATGTGTCTCTTTCTCGGCTACGATCTCTTCACTGCCTGGCTCTGTTGCACAAAGCATGTCCTGGTGAGTTGTGGTGTCTTCGCCTATTGGGGCGCTAAGAGACAGGTCTCGCACTACACCGCAGGGCAGGGAGTTGGCCTCTTTTGCCGTGAGGGCGGGATTCTTATAAAAGAGCGATTTTTTAAGGGCGCGCGTGCCGCGTTTTACGAGCCCTACTGTCTTTATGATGTACTCTTGAATATAGGAGCGTATCCACCACGTGGCATAGGTGATAAAACGGAAACCCTTGTGGGGGTTGAACTTTTTAACTGCCGCCATAAGGCCGATATTACCCTCTTGAATAAGATCGGAGAGGCGGGCGCCGTATTTGCGGTACTCGCGCGCTACTTTTATAACATAGCGCAGGTTTGATGTAACGAGCTTATGGGCGTCCTCAAGGCGGCCCTTCTCGTAATACCTCTCGGCAAGGACGCGCTCCTGCTCGGCGCTTAGCAGGGGATACCTGCCGACCTCGGCGAGATAAAGGTCTATGGAATCGGCAACTACTGGAAGGTTCATATCTAAGTGTTACTCCTATGTAAAAAGGTTACCCCTAAATCCTAACTCTTAAGCTGACCTATATAACAGCCTCTTAGATGGTTAGCAATCTATACCAAGGAGTGCTAATATTATAGGGTAAAATAGTGGATTTGTCAAGATGGATTTTTTTACGATTGATCTTGAGGATAAAGTCCGCAGCTCGTATGCGGTATTTTGAAGTGGTGTTTCTTAGCGTACTTTTGATTATTGATTAGCTTTAGTTACTTTAACTGCTCTACTCCGAGCCTTCCAAGTCTGCCCCTCAGCTTTATGAGCAGCGCCTCTTTTTCTGTCCATTACCCCTCTGTCATCTGCCCCTCGGCCCCTCGGCCCTTTTACCCCCTTTGCCAGTTGCCCCCTTTGCCGCTTGGTTTAAGATGGCCGTTTTTTTGATGCCGCCAGCCTTTATTTATCTTCCCCTGTAGCCCCTTTTAGTGGGACTCTTCCATGGCGCTTCCAAAGTACATCATGGAGAGCAGAGCGAAGATAAAGGCCTGAATGAGTATTACGAGCACTCCAAGGACTGTAGAGATAAGGAGGAGCGGGAAGGCGTAAGGCATGAGTTTAAGGAGTACGCCTACTATCTGCTCGTGTCCCATCATGTTTCCAAAGAGCCTTAGTGAGAGCGAGAGAGGCCGTGCCATGTGTCCTACGATTTCAATGGGAATCATAAGTATGGCAAGGGCCCAGACAGGGCCGACAAAGTGTTTGTAGTATTTTATACCATGCGTCTTTATGCCGATAATGTGAGTGAGCACGAATATTATAAGGGCGAGACCTACTGTAGTATTGAGGTTTGCCGTAGGGGGCACAAATCCCGGGACAAGGCCCAGTACGTTTGAGAGGAATATAAAGAGCGTGAGGGTGAAGATAAAGGGTTTGAAGGCCTTTCCCTTTGGCCCCATTGTCTCGTCGATTATGTCTGAGAAGAAGGTGATAAATAACTCACAGACGCTCTGCAGCCGTCCCGGGACTATGGAGAGGCTTCTTGCGAATAATATGGAGAAGATAAGGAGCGCTGCGATGATGTATATCATTAGCGCCGTATGATTTGCCAGCCCAAAGGTTGGCAGTATTATGGCTTCGTGCATCTTATTTGAACTCCTCTTTTGCGATAAAGATTAGTGAGCCTGTAGAGGCGAAGACTGAGAGTGCTATACCTGCCAGCGGAGGCCAGGGCGTGCTTAGTATGCCTCTTGATACGAGTATAAAAATTATAGCCGCAGTAATGGCAAAGCGTGCGTAATATCTTGTAGATACAAACCTCATGGCCTTTTCCGGGCTCATTACGAGGGCTTTTTTGACGATACGGAAGAGCCAGAGCAAGTTAATGAAACCTAATATATAACCTGCTGAAAAACCTACGCTAAAGCCTTTTAGCGTGATAGCCGTGATAACAGCAACGGCGGCGCCGAGGCCAAAATTCATGAGGGCGACCCTGTAGAAACCCGGCAGGGGCCCTCTCATGGCGATGTCTTTAGCTTGAATCTCCATATCTTTTCGCCATGTTGTATATGTTTAAAAAACCCGCCGCTATCCCCAGTATAAGAGAGATAATGGTGAGCCAGGGGGCTGTATGAAAGTATCTGTCGAGGTAAAACCCGATGGCCAGCCCTGTAAATGTTGATGCAACGAGTGAGGCGCCGATGGTTACGAGCTGCAAAAGGGCGCCCGCCCCCTTTTTCTTGTTTTTATTATCTTTATTAAGCCCAAGCCCTTCCATTGCCACCTCATTAATCCTTATAAAGGGCAGTAATGAGGATTACCGCTTTATTTAACATGGAAGGCCTCTGTAAGTCAATATTTTTCCCTCTTCGGGGAGAGTCTTTTAAGGGCTTTATTTATGTTTTATTGGAGTTTTTATTAAATGTTACTCTCTTAAAGGCCCTTTTTCCTACTTGAAGGAGAAAACCTTTATCCACGGAGACTTTGCTTTGCTTGTCCGTTATTTTTATTTCATTTACGCGCACCCCGCCCTGAGTCATGAGCCTTATGGCGGCAGAGGTGCCCGAGGCGAGTCCCAGCTCGGCGATTAGCCGCGGCAGCCAGACCTCGTCCTCCTCTGTATCTATTAAAACCTCCTCTATTTCGTCAGGCGTTTTTTTGTCCTTAAATAAAGAGCTGAAGGCCTCTTTTGCAAGTAATGCCTGTTTTTCATCGTGAAATCGAGTGGTTATTTCCAGCGCAAGGGCTTCTTTGGCCTCTTTTGGGTGAATGGAGCTATTTTTGATTGCCCTGATTTTTTCTTGAGAGGCCTCGCTTAGCAGTTCATAATATTTTATCATGAGCTCATCGGATATGGACATGACTTTGCCGTAAATTTCTGCTGCGGGCTCTGTGATGCCGATGTAGTTGCCGTAGGACTTGCTCATTTTTTTAACGCCGTCCGTACCCTCAAGGAGGGGCATGGTGAGTACGCATTGGGGTGCTTGCCCCATGTCGCGCTGCAGCTGCCGTCCTACGAGGAGGTTAAAGAGCTGGTCGCTGCCGCCAAGCTCAATATCTGCGTTAAGTACTACGGAGTCGTAACCCTGAATCAGAGGGTATAGGAACTCGTGTATGGCGATGGGCAAACCGCCGCGGTAGCGTCTTGAAAAATCCTCTCTCTCGAGCATCTGCGCCACTGTGTACTTCGACATAAGCTCTATGAGGTCTGTGCAGGTGAGTCTACTCATCCACTCGCTGTTATAGACGACCTCGGTCTTGTCTTTATCGAGTATCTTGAATACCTGCTCTGTGTAAGTAGCGGCGTTTGCGGCAATGGCCTCTTTGCCAAGGGCCGGGCGGGTCTCGTTTCGTCCCGTGGGGTCTCCTATCATAGCCGTAAAGTCGCCTATAAGGAGGATTATAGTATGGCCAAGATCCTGAAGGGCCTTGAGCTTATGTATGAGTACGGTGTGCCCGAGGTGCAGGTCAGGGGCAGTAGGGTCGAAACCGGCCTTGACCTTAAGGGGTTTGTTGTTATCGATTGAGTCCTGGAGTTTTTTCGTAAACTCCGGCGCTGTTATTATATCAATAGCGCCTCGAGTGATAATTTCAAGCTGTGCCTTTACGTCCACGAGTTTTCCCTGTATTCTTGCAGTTAATCCGTTGGGTTTTAGTGCTTTTTAAGGCTTTTTTTTATGCGTTTTATCTCAAGTGCGCGGCCATCGGCGGCGTTGATGGTAAGAAATACGCCCTGCAGCTCAACATCGCCTTTAGCCACTTCCAGTCTTACGGGCATGGAGGTGAGAAATCTCTCCATGACTTTTTCCTTTCGCATACCGATAATGGAGTCCATAGGGCCTGTCATTCCGCAGTCTGTTATAAAGGCCGTCCCCTGTGGTAATATCCTCTCGTCGCTTGTTTGCACATGTGTATGGGTGCCCACTACGGCGCTTACAAGGCCGTCCATGTGCCAGCCCATTGCCGACTTCTCGCTTGTAGTCTCGGCGTGCATGTCGAGAAGTATAATATTAGTCTCTTCGCGCAGCTTCGCGGCCGCCTCTCGTCCTGATTTGAAGGGGCAGTCAATGGCGTTCATAAAGACCCTGCCGGCGAGGTTGATAACCCCGACCTTAATCCCTGAAGCACAGGTAAAGACAGTCCATCCGCGCCCTGGAACCTCGGCGGGATAATTGTGGGGGCGGAGCAGGTCGTGACGCTCTTCGAGGTATGGGACGAGGTTTTTTTTATCCCAGATGTGGTTGCCAGAGGTAATGATATCAATATCAAGGTCTTTTAGCTCCTCGAATACCTCAGCGGTTATGCCAAACCCTCCGGCGGCGTTCTCGCCGTTAGCCACGACCATGTCGGGGCCGTACTCATAGACAAGGTCGGGCAGCAGCCCTCTAAGGGCAAGCCTTCCGGGCTTGCCTATGATATCGCTTATGAAGATTATCTTTACCACGGAGGCGCTCATTATTGGTGCGGCTACCTCGCGTATTCCACGGCCCTGGACTCTCTTATGACGGTAATCTTGATCTGTCCGGGGTAGCTGAGTTCCTTCTCTATCTTGTGGGCGATGTCTTTTGAGAGTACAACTGCGCCCTCGTCGCTTACTGTTTTGTTGCCCACCATTACGCGTATCTCACGGCCTGCCTGTATGGCGTAGCACTTGTCAACACCGGGAAAGTTCTTTGCGATGCCCTCTATATCATCTATCCTCTTGACGTAATTCTCAAGGCGTTCTCTTCTCGCACCGGGGCGTGCGGCAGAGAGTGTATCGGCGGCCTGCACGAGCACGCCGAGGACAGTGGGCTGAGTATCGTTGTGGTGCGAGGCTATGGCGGAGACTATCTTAGCCGACTCGCCGTATCTCTTTGCGAGCTCTGCTCCGATAGCCGCATGAGGCCCCTCAACCTCGTGGTCAACGGCCTTGCCGATGTCATGAAGCAGCCCGGCGCGTTTTGCCGTCTTGACGGAGAGACCGAGCTCCGAGGCCATGATGCCGCAGATAAAGGCTACTTCCATAGAGTGGGCGTAGACGTTCTGCGTATAGCTTGTCCTGTATTTTAACCGTCCGATGAGTTTTTGTATCTCTTTGTGAATGCCGTGCAGACCTGTGTCGAAGACGGCGCTCTCGCCTGCCTCGGTCATGGATTTATTTACCTCTTTTTCCACCTTTGCCACAATGTCCTCTACGCGAGAGGGGTGGATGCGGCCGTCTGAGATGAGGCGTTCAAGGGACTGGCGCGCGATCTCTCTTCTTACGGGGTTATGCCCTGAGAGTATGACGGCCTCTGGAGTATCGTCTATGATTACGTCTATACCTGTTGCCGCCTCAATGGCGCGGATGTTGCGGCCCTCTCTGCCGATGATGCGGCCCTTCATCTCGTCGTTGGGCAGGTTGACTACAGAGACGGTTTTTTCCGTGACATACTCGCCTGCGTACTTCTGGATGGCCAGGGCGATGATGTTCTTGGCCTTCTTATCCGCCTCGGCGTTAAGGTCTTCTTCTATTTTCTTGAGGGTCTTTCCCGCCTCAAGTCTTGCCTTTTGCTCCATCTCAAGGAGCAGCATACTCTTGGCCTCCTCGGCGCTTATACCGCTTAGTCCCTCAAGCTTGTCGCGCTCTCTCTGGATAAGGCCATCCATCTCCTGTTCCATCTCCTGGACACGTTTTTCCTGTGACCCTATGAAGCGTTCGCGCTTGGATATCTCTTTTTCCCGCCTCTCGGCAGAGTCGTATTTTTTTTCAAGGCTCTCTTCTTTATTATGTATACGTCTCTCCTGGGCGAGCAGCTCTTTCTGCCTCTCTTGAGTCTCTTTGTCGCGCTCGCTCTTACCCTGAAGTATTAGGTCCTTGGCCTGGAGAGAGGCCTCTTTTCTAATGTTATCGGCCTCTTTCTTCGCCTCGTTTACAATTGATTCCGCCATGGAGCCTGAGGCCTTGATATTTGCCTCAACTATTTTTTTTCTGAGGGCAAAGCCCACAGCCAGCCCTACGAGTATGGCCACGACTGCCGTAGCCGCCAGAATTACTCCTGTAGATATATCCATATTAAAGCCCCCTTGTTACAGTATATATTAAAGAGATTGCACGATACTGCACCTTTTAGGATTTTCCTTAAAGCACTTTGCCGCAATCTCCGCCGATGTCTGCGCAGTCAAATAATACGCCTGTTATTGCCGCTTTTCTTAAACTTAGACCTTTATGAGGCGTTTTTCCGTAATAATATACTCCATCGGCACATCAAAGTCCTCTGTGGGGATGGAGTCTGTAATCTGAAAATCATAGGCCAGAGCAACAAGGGGACATTTAATCCCCTCAAGGGCCCTGTCGTAGTATCCTTTTCCAAAGCCAAGGCGAGCGCCTTTTTTGTTAAAGGCCACGCCCGGCAGGACTATTAGGTCGAGTTCAGAGGGAGCTATCGCCTCTGCCACAGCTCCGGGCTCTCGTATATCATAGGCCCCCGGGGTGAGTTCGTCGAGAGACGATACGGGCACAAAACTCAAGTCCTGAGCGCCCTTTAGCACACGGGGGTAGTAGATATTTTTATTCTCTAATCTTCCCCTTGCGAAGACCTCATCAGTAAGTACCTCGTTCTCGATACTTGAGTAGAGGGCTATATTTGAGGCCTTGCTGAATAGAGCGCTTCCTACGAGGGTATCTTGGATTATGGCGCTTAAAGGCCATACAGTCTCGAAGGTCAGCTCTCTACGCAACTCAAGAAATTTCTTTCTAAGATGCTCCTTGGCAAGCTTTATTCGCATTTGTGGCTTTAGTTTTAGAAGGATTGGAGTGATGGTGCGGGTACGGCGAAGGCGTAATTGACGCTATCTTATAATTATCTTAGAAAAAAACTGCGCAGGAAAGTGTTTCCCTGTGAAGGTTTCTTTCTGAGCGAGAAAAACAGTACCCAAAGAAGGGTGTTGATTATCTGAAATTAAAATTTATTTTGAGACGCCTTCTCTGAGTTTTTTAAGATAACGGCAATTTATTAAAAAAAACCCTCTCCCCCGCCTGTGCCGTATCGGCCGCAATTGGAACCTGTCAATGACAGGTGGGTACCATGATAACTATTTCCGTCTTTCCCCCTAAGGGACATGACGTCCATGAGTCAGGGATGGCTCCCTCTTTGCGTCTATTGGTTCTAACATACAGACCGATTACAAACACCGCAGGGGAGAGGTCCCTCAACACCCAATCCTTTTTTCTATAAAATCAGTAAGTTCTCTACTGTGCCTCTCTACCTGTTCAAGCCTTTCTTTTGTCTTTATAGCTTCTCCGGTGATATTAAGGGCGGCGAGCAGTGCTACATCAAGGGTTGAGACGGCCCTTGTATTCTCTTTGACCTCCTCAATCTTCTCGTTGAGGTAGGCCTCTACTATTCTCATGTACTCCATACCCTCGCCGCTTTTCACTGCGATGGTATGATTGTTGAGTTTAAGCTCCGCTGTTTTGCCCATCTGCTATCACCTTGCTACTCTGGTACAGTACCCCAAAAGAGGTCTCTGTAAAAGCTCTTTTAGAAATTCTTTTTTATAATTTTTTCACTCGAAGAACTTAAGCTCCGGAAACCAAGCCATCTACCTGAGTTATGAGGGCGTCTACCTTCTCGCGAACAAGGCTCCGTTCGCTGCTAAGTTTATCAAGCTTTTTTTTAAGGCTTTTTATTTCCAGTTCCCTCATGTCAAGCCCTGTCTTGAGCTTTTCATTCTCCGCGCTGGCTGTCTCATACTTGTTAACCAGCTCTTTAATACTTTTCTCAAGCCGTTCAAGCACTTCTTTTCCTCCATGTGTAATATAATACTATGATTTCAGGCAAAAAAAGTCAAGAGTAATGATTTTTTGTGTATAGAGAAAAAACCCCCTAAAGGGGGTTTTTTAAAAGGGGTTTTGTATGTATGTGTAGATTCTTAGTAGGCGTAGAGCTGACCGTATGGCCTTGCAGAGACGGGGAGAAGTTTAGAGAATTTTCTGCTCATTATCTCTTCCAGATTTAGTGAGAAGTCATCGCAGTACTCTGTAAGGTATTTTTTGAGGGTCTTGATGTCGTTGTCGTCTGTCTCAAAGATACCTACTTCTTTGCCGCAGTATTTTTTCTCGACATCACCGCGGATAAATATCTGACCGCCGTGCATGCCCGTGGCGATGTAGTCTCCGAGAATGGAGGCACCCTCGGCGGAGCCGAGACCAAGGAGTATAAGTACGCCTCCGGCTAAGTACTCACCGAAGAAGTCTCCGGCGCAGCCGCCGGCTATTATGCATGGAATCTGCCTGTTAAGGCCCTTCATGTGTATGCCCACACGATAGCCCACATCGCCGAGGATGTGGAGTTTTCCGCCTCTCATACCGTAACCGAGGACATCGCCTGCGTTGCCGTGGATGATTATCTTACCGCTGTTCATGGTATTGGCGATGTTATCCTGTGCGTTGCCCTTTATCTGGAGCGTGGGGCCGTCCATAAAGGCGGCCATGTCGTTACCGGGCACGCCTTCAATGGTGATGGTGGCCTTCTCGCGTAGTCCGTCGCCTATGTAGTACTGGCCGTTTATGTTTTTTAGGGTTATCTCTTTATGGCCCTCGCTGAGGGCGCTTCGCACCTGAGCGTTAAGATCTTTGAAGTGCAGGCCTTTTCCATCGATTACGTGCATGGAGTGTCTCTCCTTTATAGATTGCCCTGTTAAAGGTATTTTTGTTCTTGATGTACGCCGTTGAGGCAAAAAGCAGTGAGGAACGGCGCGTTGTTTTACGCTTAGAGTATTTATCCCCGAAGTTCCCGCTGCTTTTTCAACTCGTTACTTTTTTTACCCTTCTGCCGGCTAAATCCCTCTTGACTCTCATTCCCCTCGCGCCCTTCTTAACTCCCCTCTCGTTCTTTCTCCTCTTTCCACGGGCCTTAACGGCCGGCGGGTTTAACGCCGAGGATGTCAAGGGTCTGGTCGTTTAGCCCAACTCCGCGCAGGCGCTCACGGTTGCCGCGAAGGCTCTCTATGGCGTTGATGCCAAGGGCGCCGAGGATTTCTTTGATTTCGTGTTTCCATGCCCGCAGCAGGTTTGTAAGGCGCTCGGCATAGACCTCGGGGTCGAGCCTTGCCGTAAGCTCCGGTCTCTGCGAGGTAATACCCCAGGAGCAGTTTCCTGTGTAGCATTTTCCGCAGACCGTGCAGCCCATTGTGATAAGGGCGGCCGTGCCAAGGGCTACGGCATCTGCGCCGAGGGCTATGGCCTTAACGGCGTCTGCGCTTGAGCGTATGCCTCCGGCGGCTATGACAGAGGCCTCGTTTCTAATACCTTCCTGACGGAGCCTGTCGTCTACGGCGGCTATGGCGTACTCTATTGGTATGCCGAGGTGGTCGCGTATGATTGAGGGCGCGGCGCCTGTGCCGCCTCTGAAGCCGTCAAGATAGACAATGTCTGCGCCAGCTCGCACTATGCCAGAGGCAATGGCCGCTACGTTATGGACAGAGGCTATTTTTACAGAGACGGGTTTATAGTTTGTCGCCTCTTTTATGGCGTAGATAAGCTGCCTTAGATCCTCGATGGAGTATATGTCGTGCTGCGGCGCAGGGCTCAGTGCGTCTGTGCCTACGGGAATCATACGGGCGTCGGCAACCTGCTTGGGGATTTTCTCTCCCGGCAGATGTCCGCCTATGCCGGGTTTTGCGCCCTGGCCGATCTTAATCTCAACGGCGACTCCGGCGTTAAGGTAGTCGGCGTTGACGCCGAACCTGCCTGAGGCTACCTGAACGATTACGTTCTTGCGGTAGGGGTATATCTCCTCATGGAGTCCGCCCTCGCCGGTATTCATTACAGTTCCTGCGTTTGTCGCGGCCATGGCAAGGACTTTTTGAGCATTAAGGCTTATGGAGCCAAAGGACATGGGTGAGAATATCACCGGCAGATCTATCTTAATCTGAGGCGGCAACGGCCCCTTGAGCTTTGTCTCGCCATTCTCGTCTTTTTCAAAATTCAGGCTCGACGGCTTCTTTCCAAGGTAAGTGCGAAGCTCCATTGGCTCTCGCAGTGGGTCAATGGAGGGGTTTGTTACCTGACAGGCATCAAGGAGCAGGTTGTCAAAGAGTATTGGATACTCAAGGTCGCTTCCCATGCCTGATAGGGGCATTCCCCCTGTCTCGGCCTGTTTCTTGATATTTCTAATGTGGTTAAAACTCCAGTTGGAGTTATGTTTGAACCTTGTAGGGGCATCGAGTATCTCTATGGCCTCAACAGGGCAGTAGTGAAAGCAGCGCAGGCACTTTACGCATTTTTTTGTGTCTATCTGTACCCTGTCGCCGCCCCATGAATAAACACTCCATCCGCAGTTGCGGATACAGCGTTTACACCTGATGCATTTATCTGTATCTATTGTCGCCAGATAATCGGGCGGCGCAAGACTCTTAAACATACTGTCCTCCAGAATTTTTAACGGCAGACGCCTTGATGAACACGCCTCCGAGTTATGCTTTTTATTCGAAAAGAACTGCGAGGCCCACTTGGGCGCAGCGGCTCTTAATCTTCATCTACGTTAACTATTACCGGCTCTCCGGCCTTGGGGTACCATACTTTCTCAGGTGAGGGGCATATCTCTCTGATAGCAGATTCCTCACTTGCCATGTATACAAAATCGTCTTTAGTGGCGGCAACAAGGGGGCGCAGTTTTATTCTGTCGTTTATTCCCACAAGGCCCTTGCTGTGACCAAAGAGCAGTGAGAAGGGGCCGTTAAGAAGGGCGCTTCCGTATGTCATGCGAAGCGCAGTGAGCACCTCTTTTTTGTTGTCCTCAAGGTCGTCAATATCCTTCCAGAAGGGCGCAGCCAGTGTGGTGCAGGCCGTTGCTATATCAAGGCCGTGTTTTCTTACAAGGAGATCGAAGATATAGGCCACCACCTCAGTATCGGTAAGGAGCATGAGCTTGTACCCGAACATCTCAAGGTATCTCTTATTTATACCGTAAGAGGATATCTCGCCGTTATGGACAATAGACCAGTCAAGGAGCGTAAAGGGATGGGCTCCGCCCCACCAGCCCGGGGTGTTTGTGGGAAAGCGTGTGTGCGCTGTCCAGATATAACCCTCATACTCGTCAATCCTGTAAAAATCCGCTATCTCGCGGGGGTTGCCAACTCCTTTGAAGGCGCCCATGTTTTTTCCGGAGCTGAAGACGTATACGCCGTCCATCTCGGAGTTAATCTTCATTACGGTATTTACGACAAAGTCCTCTTCGCCCTCTACAGAGCTGAGTCTCTCTTCTCTGGGGCTAACAAAGTAGCGGACAAGAAGGGGCGAGATGGGGATTGCCTTTACAGGGGCCGTTGGAATCTCCTCTGTCTTTTCCACATGGAAGTTGTGTTTAAGAAAGTCTTCGGCGCCAAACCTTACGGTAGGGTCGTCGTACATGATGTGAAAGGCGTAAAAATCGGCAAAGTCCGGGTATATGCCGTATGCCGCGTAACCGGCGCCAAGGCCGTTGCCCCTATCGTTCATCAGGCAGAGCGAGC
>CAZEBZ010000014.1:0-34520 GCA_964510775.1 uncultured Thermodesulfobacteriota bacterium | reverse complement strand
TGGAGCCTGAGGCGTCTCTTATTGAGCAGGATATCTCCTCTGAACCTAACTCTCCTGAGGCCACTCTTGATGAAGATAAAGAGACCTATGAAGGGGAAGTTTATCCAGATAGTGATGAAGCGGAGGCAGTTGAAGACCTATCCGCTGAGGCGGCCGACGTTGTTGGTGATGAAGTCTCAGACGAGGCTGAGGCCTTGAGGGAAGATGGCGCTCTTATTGAGACCGAGAGCCGCGATGAGGTTGAGGACGCTGAGATAGATGATGGTGGTGAGGTTGCTCGGCCACTTGAAGTCGAAGAGGCTGATGTTGATGAGTATGAAGAAGAAGAGTTTACTGTTGCCGCCAAATCTCCTGCGGACTCTGAGGGAGCAGAGTTGTCTGCTGACGATAATTCTGGTGAGGCCGAGTCGGCTGGCGGTGTTGAGGTGCCTCTTGATGATGAGATTTTAGCGGAGCTGGAGACTACACGCGATTCTGCCTATACTGAGGCCGTAGAAGATGTAGAGGATGGTGACGCTCTTGAGAGCGAGGATCTCTCTTCTGACGAAGCTGCTGCGAAAGAGATAACAAACCCGGAAAGTTTTTATAGTGACCTTCATGGATTCGATTCTGAGGAACCAATAGAGATATACACAGAGCCCGAACTCGAGGAGGCCATTCAGAACCTTGCCAGAAGCAGCGTTGCAGGCGATGTCTTCGAGACTTATGAGGAGCTGAAGACGGGTTTTGAGAAACAGCTTAGTACTGAAGACGCGGGAACGCACTTTAATCTTGGCAAAGAATATCTCGATATGGAACTCTTTAAGGAGGCCTCGCGCGAATTTAAGATTGCATTGAAGGATAAGAGCCTTGGTCTGGATTGTTATATAAATCTCGCGGCCTGTTCTATGGCCGAGGCCAATCACGATGAGGCCGTAATATATTATCTCAAGATCCTTAAGACCTTTAACGGTTCCGAGGTGCTTAGAAGAGGTTTTCTCTACGACCTTGCTCTTGCTTATGCAGGCTCCGGTCAGGAACGTGAGGCCGAGGGTATTTTTACCTCAATATACGAGACAGACCCACGGTTTCGTGATGTGGCTAAAAAGATTAAGATGTATCGAAGCGAGAGTAACGTCATACCTGTAGATGACTCTTTATTAGAGGTGGAACTGCTGTGAGTTCTTCTCAGTTGCCTGAGGATTTATCTAAAGTAGCGGGCCCGAAGGGCCCCCTTTTTTTTAAGGGGCTCTCTATGCTTCGTGAGGACAGCGTTCTTGCAGCCGTGAGGGAGATTTCGGAGAAGCGGGGATTAATAGTATATCTTGTAGGCGGGATGCTTAGAGATATTTTTCTAAATGAAACTCTTCCCCATGACTATGACTTTGTCTGCGAGACTGAGGCCGAGGAGTTAGCGCAAGAGGCCGCACGCTGCCTTGGCGGCAGCGCATTTATACTTGATAAAAAAAACGGCCTTTATCGAGTCGTCAGCAAGGGGGAGGGCCGTACTATTACGCTGGATTTTTTGCCCCTTCGTTCTTCTTCCATAGAAGAGAATCTTTGCGAGAGGGATTTTACCATGAACGCAATGGCCCTCTCTCTTGATTCAATATTTGACGAAGATAAGGGCGTCCTGCTTATCGACCCCCTCGGCGGTCTCTCTGATTGTGAGCTGAAGATACTTCGTCACGCCTCGAAAAAGGCCCTTGAAACAGACCCGCTGCGCTCTTTAAGAGGCGTTCGCCTCTCGCAGAGGTATGGTCTTCATATAGACAAAGATACGCGCGTCTTAATCAGACAAAAGGCCCTTCTTATAGCAAAAAAACCTGTCTCAAAAGAGAGGGTAAGAGACGAGCTTGCTCTTATCTTCACAACCCAGGGTACGGCAGAGGCCCTGGCCGAGCTTCGTGAGTTAGCTCTTTACAACGTTATCTTTCCTTCTCTTAACCTTAAGCCAATGGCTGATACTTTTAAGACCCTTAAGGAGTGTGAGGCACTTATCATTGAGATACAAGCGGCCTCTTTTCCCTCATATCCCCTTGAGATGAGGGCTTGTCTCGAGGCCGATAAGGGGGGTGGCTCTGTGGCCCTTACCTTGAAACTCGCCGCCTTTTTTTATGATATTTTTTCTCTCACAGTTAGAGATTACGCTGTGAAAATTCCTCTTGGAGAAGAGGTTTTTTTTAGAGAAAGAGTTCAGATAGAGGTTATCTTAAAGGGGCTGCTCTTTGGTAATAAGCTGACAAAAACCATTGTCGGCGCGCTTGGCGCATTGGATAGGTTTTTTCATATACCCCTTTCCGTATGCACACGTCCTGCTGTAATGGCGCTGTTCTTTGATAAAGTAAAAAGACACAGCCTCGCCGCGGCGCCTGTCTTTTTCTGTCTTGTCATGGCGGATATACGCCGTAGCGGAGCGCCGCTGTCAGGCGGAAGATACGGTGCGTTATTAACAATGACAGAGTTTTACTTTAGTACTTATCTTCCTCGTACGCCGGAGCCTTTTTTTACCGGTGAGGAGATAATTTCAACTTTTGGAGTAAGAGAGGGAGAGAGAGTGGGCCTTGTGAAGTTGATGATAGAAGAAGCCCTTTTTAACGGCCTTGTTAGCGATAGAGCAGATGTTGTACCTTATATAAAAAGTAAAATTAGTGAAAGATGGGGTTGACAAAGACGTAAAAAACCCCTTTTATAAAAGTATATCCACGATGCATCATGATGAGACAAAAATAAAGGAGAGCATAGTTATGAGCGACAATAAGAATCCAAAGGCAATTATCGAGACAAGCTACGGTGAGATTGAGCTGAAGTTTTTTCCCGATTCCGCCCCGGGTCATGTGAAGAATTTCACTGACCTTGCAAAAGACGGTTTTTACGACGGCACTATCTTTCACAGAGTAATCCCCGGGTTTATGGTACAGGGCGGCGACCCTAACACAAAGGGTACGAATAAAGCCTCATACGGAATGGGCGGCCCGAATCATCAGGTGAAGGCGGAGTTTAACGAGAGAACTCACAGCAGAGGTATTCTATCAATGGCCAGGTCTCAAGACCCTGACAGCGCAGGTTCGCAGTTTTTTATCGTAGTCCAGGACTCGCCTTTTCTTGACAGGCAGTACACTGTCTTTGGCGAGGTTACATCAGGCATGGATGTGGCCGACAAGATAGTAAATCTGCCTCGCGATCCCAGAGATCTGCCAAATGAGAGAGTTGAGATGAAAATAAGGATAATAGACTGATTTTCCTTATTTTCTCTTGAAAAAGAAATAAAAGTATGGTACTTTTTCAAGATACGACTCATTAAGGTGTTAAAGTGGGCATTACGCCCACTTTTTCTTTATGAGGAAGTTGGCCTCTAAGGGGAAGGGTGCAGTTAAAATAGCAGGGTGCTTAGAAGGGGACGGGATAAGGCTTGCTGGGCCGAGGCGCTATTGAAGAAAGAGGTGCATCGGACGCTGGCGGGGAGAGAGGGCGAGGGGGGCAAGGGGGCAAGGGGGCAAGGGAATTTTTTCCCGGGGAAATCCACGTAGATGAGCATGGGGGTTTTGGGGTCTGATGTGTCGTGGGCTTCGAGGGGTTTAGGGGAAGATGTTAAGCGGTGCTGGGGCTTTAGCCGGGTAAAAATTTATTTTGATATTTATTGGTCTAAGGGGTCTGGCGGCCGTATTTGCCGGCTCTTTGGTCTTTAGCATGGTGTGATACCCGTCATGGGGCGTTTTGCCTTACGAGGCGGTTTGTTGTCTGTTAGCAAAGCAGCGCCTTTGTTATGGTACTTATTGAAGTTCTTATCGGTGTCTTATGGGTGAAATAGCAAAGAGCGGCTCCTTAAACGAGAGGCTCTTAAAGGTGGCTGAACCTGTTGTTGAAGGCTTTGGCTTAGAGCTTGTGGACTTGGCCTGCGCGGTGAGCAGCGGCCATAGCGTACTTAGAGTCTTTATTGATAAACCCGGTGGAGTTACAATAGACGACTGCGCCGTAGTAAGCCGCGAGCTTGGAGCCGTACTTGATATTGAAGATCCTGTGCCGGGCAGGTATTCTCTTGAGGTCTCTTCTCCCGGTCTTGATAGGCCCCTGAAAAGAGAGAAGGATTTTTTGAGATTTCTTGGCAGGTTGGTAAAGATAACAACTATTGAGCCTCTTGAGGGCAGGAGTCACTTCAAGGTCCATCTCATAGCCCTACACGATGGTGTGCTCAAAGTGAGGGATGAGACGGATACTGAGTTGGCAATAAATATGGATAATATACGCAAGGCCAATCTCGTGGCTGAGTTTTAAGCCGATTTTATTTATTACTTTAAAAAAACATGAACGGAGGATCTGTATAAATGCCTGTTAATCTTACCCGTCTTATCGACCAGGTCGGTAGAGACAAGGGTATAACTAAAGAAGTTCTTATAGACGCCCTCGAGGCCGCTGTTATGAAGGCCGCGGAGAAGCGTTTTGGGGCTAATAAGGAGATAGAGGCCCACTATCAGGAGGAGTCGGGAGAGATAGAGCTTTTTCTATTTAAGGACGTCGTCGAGACAGTAGAGGACGAAGATCTTGAAATATCCCTTGGTGACGCAAAAGAGCTTGACTCCGAGAGCGTCATTGGTGATGTGCTTGGTGTAAAGTTGGACTCTAAAAAATTTGGGCGTATAGACGCCCAGACGGCTAAGCAGATTATTATTCAAAAAGTTCGCGATGCCGAGCGCAACGTTGTCTTTCAGGAATTCTGCGATAAGAAAGGCGAGATTGTCTCAGGTGTTGTGCATCGCTTCGAGCGTGGTGATATAATAGTTGATATAGGCAGAACAGAGGCGATGCTCAGTAAAAAAGAGCAGGTGAGGCGCGAGGGGTACAGGCAGGGGGACAGGATAAGGGGCCTTATCGTTGATGTATGCAACGATGTGAAGGGGCCTCAGGTCATGCTCTCAAGGGCACAGTCTGCTTTTCTGATAAAATTATTCCAGATGGAAGTCCCTGAAATTTACGAGGGCATAGTAGAGATAAAAGGCGCCGCCAGAGAGCCTGGAGAGAGGGCCAAGATTGCCGTAATGTCCCATAGCGCCGATGTTGACCCCGTAGGGGCTTGTGTTGGTGTAAAGGGGTCGAGGGTGCAGGCTGTTGTGCAGGAACTCAAGGGTGAGAAGATAGATATTATTCACTGGTCTGAGGATCCGGCTACCTTTGTTAAGAACACACTCTCGCCGGCGGAGATATCTCGTGTTATCGTAGACGATGAGGCCCATGCCATGGAGGTTGTCGTACCAGACGATCAGCTCTCTCTCGCCATAGGCCGTAAGGGGCTTAATGTAAGGCTTGCCGCGAGGATTAGCGGCTGGAAGATAGATATACATACAGAATCTGATTACGGCGAAGATTCCGTTGCCGCCCTTACTCCTGATGAGATACTTAAAAAGGAAATGGCGGCCATGGTGGCCGATGAAGAGGCCGATGATGAGGCAGGTTTTACTACGTCATCAACTTCTGATGAGAGTGAAGATGCCACAGATAGTATCTCTGATGAGAGGGCCGATGATGTTGAGAACGAGGGCGAGGCTCAGATAGAGTCTGATGAGGCACAAGAGACTCTCGATGCTGAACCCGCTGCCGAGACAGAGGCCGGTAATGAGTAGAGCAGAGGGCGCTTCTGTAATGGTGCTCTTGGTATGAATGAGAAGTCAGGCTCTGCTTCGCCTGTACTAAGGACGTGCATAGGATGCAGGCACGTTCAGCCCAGGGAAAAACTTCTGAGAATTTCCCTCAAGAGGGGGCGAGTTAGTCTTGACCCTAATAACCGCGCAGAGGGAAGAGGCGCTTATATTTGTAAGACACTTGAATGCCTCCTGAGCCTTCGCGCAAAAAAAAAGGCCTTTTCACGCGCTTTCAAGCAGAGTGTCGCAGACCAGGGGCTTGAGGATTTTTTTTTAGAGCTAAGTGATGTGCTTCATGATCTCAAGGTCGATGAAGCTATAGATGATAATAAATCGAATTTGAATGATAAGAGACATAACTGAGATATGGTAACTGAAAAAACAGAAGAAGAAGAAAAAAAACCGGAGCTTATTGAGAAGCGTATTAAACCCTCGGTCATTCGACGCAGGCGTGCCGTTAAGGTAAAGCCTCCGGAAGAGACGGCGCCCGTAGAAAAGCCTCCTGAGGCCGCAGAGGCCGCGCAGGAAAAGGCAGGCTCTGAGGTAAAGGCGGCTCCTGAGGTTATTGCGGCCGCTCCGGAAGAGACTCCTGTGGCGCCTCCTGCAGAGGCGGTTAAAGAGCCCGTGGAAAAGAGCGCCGAGAAGGCTGCTGTTAAGACTACTAAGAAAGCAGAGCCAAAGGCGGCTAAAGAGGCCGAAACAAAGGCCGAAACAAAGGCCGAAAAAGATATAGAAAAGCCGCAGCCTGTAAAGACAGAGGGCGTGGAAAAAAAGACTGATGAGAGAGCGGTCTCAGCCAAGGCAGCGAAGAAAGAAGGGGCGGCAGCCGCTTCGAAAGAGCGTGTAGCTAAAGATGTAAAGGTCTTTGCGAGGCCAAGCGCTCCCGCAGCGCCAAAAAACTTCTTTACCCCCGGCGGCGGACGCCGCAAGAGGGGCCGCCGTTTCCAAAAACCTCGTCAGCGTTTTGGAAAGACTGTTATAAACTCTAATAGAGCGCTTCTGAAGACGGAAATTACCGTGCCCAAGGGCGCGAAGAGGGTTCTGCGTATAGCCGAGGCCATTAGCGTGGCCGATCTCTCGCAGAGGCTTGGCGTAAAAGCAGGAGAGTTGATTAAGAAACTTATGGCCATGGGAATTATGGCCACTGTAAATCAGTTTATAGACATAGACGCCGCTACGCTCATAGCCCAGGAATATCAATACGAGGTTGAGAACGTCTCTATACAGGAGGAAGGACTTATTAATCTTCCCGTTGCCGAAGGTGTGAAGATTGAGCCCCGTGCGCCTGTTGTTACGGTAATGGGCCATGTAGACCACGGTAAGACCTCTCTCCTTGATGCCATTAGAGAGACAAATGTTGCAACCGGTGAGGCCGGAGGTATTACACAGCATATAGGCGCCTATCACGTCAGCCTTCCAAAGGGAGACGTGACCTTCCTTGATACGCCCGGTCACGAGGCCTTTACATCTATGCGTGCAAGGGGCGCAAAATCCACGGATATAGTCGTACTTGTCGTAGCCGCTGATGACGGCGTTATGCCTCAGACTGTTGAGGCTATAAACCACGCCCGCGCAGCAGAGGTGCCGATAATCGTTGCCGTAAATAAGATAGACCTGCCGCAGGCCGACCCTGACAGGATAAAGACAGAGCTCTCAGGGCGCGGTCTTGTAGCCGAGGAGTGGGGCGGTGATACTATCTTCATAGAGGTATCGGCAAAGAAGAGGACGAATATAACAGAGCTCCTTGATATGATCCTCCTGCAGGCGGAGATACTTGAGCTTAAGGCCCCTGTAGACGGCCCGGCGAGCGGCGTTATAATCGAGGCAAAACTCGATAAGGGCAGAGGGCCCGTGGCAACTGTTCTTATTCAGAGCGGAAGGCTCAGGGCAGGTGATGCCTTTGTAACGGGTTTTCACTCCGGACGAGTGCGAGCCATGATAGATGACACCGGAGAACGGGTGAAAGAGGCTGGCCCTTCCATGGCTATTGAGATACTGGGTCTCTCCGGCGTGCCTCTGGCAGGAGATACTTTTTACGCGGTGAAGGACGAGATTACGGCAAAGCAGATTGCCGCTATGAGAGAGAAGAAGACTATTGAGAAGGGGCTGCAGGGCAGTGCCAAGGTAAGCCTCGAAGACCTCTTTGATAAGATAAATCAGGGCGAGGTGGAGGAGCTTAATATCATACTCAAGGCCGATGTTCAGGGCTCTATTGAGGCCGTTAAGGAATCTCTTGAAAAACTCTCCACTGATGCCGTTCAGCTTAAGATACTGCATAACGCAGTGGGTGGTATTAACGAGGGCGATGTTATGCTTGCATCTGCCTCTAATGCCATTATAATCGGTTTTAACGTGAGGCCCGAGACTAAGGCCCGCGAGCTGGCCATTAGTGAAAAAGTTGACGTTAGGCTTTATAACGTCATATACCACCTTGTTGATGATATAAAGAGCGCCATGGAAGGCCTTCTTAAACCCATTATTACCGAAGAAATACTCGGCACCGCCGAGGTGCGCGAGGTCTTTCGCGTCAGCCGCGTAGGAAACGTCGCCGGCTGTTATCTCACATCAGGCAAGGCCCTTAGAGGCGCAAAGGCTCACCTCATAAGAGATAATGTCGTTATCTATGATGGTAAGCTCGGCACACTCAGACGCTTCAAAGATGACGTGAAAGAGGTGCAGACAGGTTATGAGTGTGGTATGACCATTGATGGTTATAACGACATAAAGGCCGGTGATGTTATAGAGCTGTACATGGAAAAGGAAGAGGCCGCAAAGTTATAAGCGGTAGTGTCGAGGGGGGCAGCAGCGGCTCCTAAGCAGACGGGGGGCGTGTGCGAAGAGGTTTTTTTTGGGGGGGGGCTGGGCGCTGCGCTTTAATGGAGCTTATAATAAGAGCGGTCTTGAATAATGGTAGCAGGGCTCTGCCTTATAAGACTAAGACTTCACGGCAACTCCTCGCTTAAGGGCAAGCGGAGTATTGTAAAGAGCATTAAAGAGAGGATTCGCCGTGGTTTTAACGTCTCTATCGCAGAGGTTGGCAGGCTCGATGCCTTGCAGGAGGCTGAACTTGGCCTCGGCGCAGTTGGTAATGACCGCGCATTTATAAACTCTCTTATTGATAAGGTGATTAACAAGATAGAGGGCTTTAATCTGGCGGAGATTATTGATGTCCGCGTGGAGATTATGAATATATAGTTTATTTTAGGAGTTAAGGATGGCTACGCATGGGTACAAGAGGGCGGACAGGGTGGGAGACAGTATTCTGCGTGAAATTGCCTCTATGATTGTACGTGGGGAGATAAGAGACCCCAGGATTGGTTTTATAACGATTACACATGTGAAATTAACGCCTGACCTCAAGGAAGCAAGGGTTTATTTCAGCCAGATTGGGAGCGATGAGGAGAGGGCGGAGTCTATCAAGGGGCTTGAGAGCGCCCTTGGGTATATAAGGCGCAGCCTCGGCCAGCGTCTGAAACTTAGATCTGTTCCTACTCTGCGTTTTTATTATGACGATACCCTTGAGTACGCTGAGCATATTGATGAACTCCTTGCCGGTATATCAGACGAGAAGGGGTGAGGGGGCCTCGCTGTAACTGGGCGGGCTATGGTACGAAGGGTGGCGAACTAATAAACCTTTGAAGGGCGGGGTGTAAGGGAACTACAGGGTATGCAGGCAGCATGAGTAGGCCGCGGCCCCAACTGGGTATATATTATGGACAATAGATTCGATAAAATAATAGAGAAAATAAAAGAGGGTAAGAAGTTCCTTGTAGCCTCTCATGTTAATCCCGAGGGCGATGCCGTAGGCTCGCTTCTTGGGCTCACGCAGGCGCTGCAGGAGATGGGTAAGGATGTAACTCCTTATCTTGAGGATCCTGTACCGGGGATTTACGACTTTTTGCCAGGTGCTGAGTCGATTGTTCACGACCTTACGGGCCTTGGCCCCTTTGACTGCGTCTTTGCCGTTGACTGCGGAATGGAAGACAGGCTTGGAAAGACCCTTGTCGCATTTGACCACGGAGGTCTGCTTATAAACCTCGACCACCATGCTACAAATAACAACTACGGCGATTTAAATGTCGTAGCCGCCGAGGCAAGCGCCACTGGCGAGGTCATATACGACCTCTGCATGGCCGCGGGGCTGAAGATATCAAAAGAGACGGCTATTAATCTTTACGTGGCCATTCATACGGATACAGGCTCATTTCGTTACTCATGCACTACGGCAAAGTCCCTTATAGCCGCAGGCGAGCTTGTAAATTGCGGCGCCGACCCCGGTGATATCTCCATGCGCGTCTACGAGAACTATCCATCTCTGAGGTTTCATCTCCTTGCCCTTGTACTCTCTACCCTTGAGGTTATAAAGGCCTGCGGCGAGGGTAGAGGCGGTGATATAGCTACCCTTACTGTTATTAAAGATATGTTTGATACTACAGGGGCCGATGTTGACCAGGCCGATGGTTTTGTTAATTACGCCCGCGGTATTGAGGGTGTTGAGGTAGGTGTGCTTTTCAGGGAGTGCCCTGATGGAGCATTTAAGATTAGCCTTCGGAGCAAGAGTTACATGGATGTGGGAGCTGTTGCCATGGCCCTTGGAGGCGGTGGACACGCCCGCGCAGCGGGATGCACTGTTAAAGGGAGCCTCTCTGAGGTAAAGAAAAAAGTCCTCGGAGCTGTTAACGAGGCGATGAAAAAGGGCTGCCTGTAGTGAACGGAGTTCTTGTCGTTGACAAACCTGTCGGCGTAACCTCTCACGGTATTGTGATGAGGGTAAAGCGTTTACTTGGCGCAGTAAAAGTCGGCCATCTCGGCACACTTGACCCTGCGGCAACTGGGGTGCTGCCCCTTGTTATAAACAGGGGCACAAAGTTTGCACCCTGGCTCGAGAAGGGACAAAAAGAATACGCCGCAGAGATGACCCTCGGCGTAGAGACAGACTCATACGACTCTGAGGGTGCTGTTCTTACCAAGAGCGATGCCTCAGGGATTAGCGCCGGTGATATAGAGAGGGTTTTTGCAGGGTTCAGGGGGGGTATCAAGCAGGTGCCTCCAATGTTTTCCTCTGTAAAGCGCTCAGGAAGGCCGCTCTATAAGCTTGCAAGACAAGGCATTACAGTAGAGAGACCTGCAAGGGACGTGGAGATCTTCTCTCTTGAAGTTACAGGAGTCTCCAATCCTGTAGTCTCTTTTGAGGTTACTTGCTCAAGGGGTACGTATATAAGGTCTATATGCCATGACTCTGGCCGTGTGCTTGGCTGCGGCGCTCATATGAGCGGGCTTCGCCGTCTAAGGAGCGGCGTCTTTCATATAACCGAGGCCGTAGACCTTGAGTCAGGCCTTGACAGGGCCGCGCTGCAGGCGGCCATTATCCCTCTTGACGAGGCCCTCTTACGTGCAGCCGAGGTCTTCAAGGCCGTGCCGCTCGGGGGCGGTGTAGTGATTGACGGGGCCGGGCATGTAGAAGATGTTGTTGTTGAGGATTGTAGTGATATAGACCTGTCAATCGGTACTCGTCTCCGACTTCCTCTGGAGAGGGGTTTTTCCCCTTTTCATGAAGAGGGGGAGATGATAAGGTTGACCTTTGAAGGTCTTAATGTCGCGTTGGCAAAGCATGTACGCGAGGATTTATACAAGGTAAAGTGGGGCTTTAGCAGGTCATCTTATAATGAGACTTGCAAGGCTCTGTAATATAATATAAAAAATATATACAAGATAATTACAATAAAAGACATATAACCAAATTTTACAAGCACGCAGGAGGAGAGAATAATGATAGATACTGAGGGCAAGAAAAAGATAGTAAGTGAGTACAGCACGCACGAGTCTGATACAGGTTCGCCTGAGGTTCAGGTAGCTCTGTTGAGCGCAAGAATAAAGGATCTGCAAGATCACTTTAAGGAGCATAAGCACGACCACCACTCAAGGCGCGGTCTTCTTAAGATGGTCGGACGCAGGCGCCGTCTTCTTGCCTATGTAAAGGGTAAGGACGTTAACCGCTATAAAGACCTTATCGCCAGGCTTGGCCTTAGAAAATAATTTTTTTTTACGAGTATCGCCCACGGGGGCTGCGGGCAGGGTGCGTGTGTATCCCTGCCTTATGTTGATTAAGGTATACAAAAAATCAGGAGAGAGAAAAGAGGATGGTAAGAACATACGAGATTGATTATGCCGGAAGGAAACTTACTATAGAGACGGGCAAGATGGCCAAGCAGGCTGGAGGCTCATGTACGCTGCGTTACGGAGACACCGTTGTCCTTGTAACTGCCTGCCGTGCGGGCTCGCCTGTAGAGGGCAGGGATTTTCTTCCCCTTACAGTAAATTATCAGGAAATGACCTATGCCGCCGGTAAGATACCAGGCGGTTTTTTTAAGCGCGAGGGCAGGCCCAGCACCAGAGAGGTTCTTATGTCGCGCCTTATTGACAGGCCCCTTCGTCCTTTATTCCCAAAGGGATTTGCCTACGAGACGCAGGTAATAGCCACTGCCCTCTCAGTAGATCACGAGAACGACGCAGAGCTTATAGCCTTAATCGGAGCCTCAGTAGCACTTGGCATCTCTGATATCCCCTTTGCCGGCCCCATAGCGGCCTACAGAGTAGGGGCTATTGACGGTGAGTTTATTGAGAACCCCACGCTGGAGCAGCAGAAATCTGGAGACCTTGACCTCATCGTAGCCGGCGGCGAGGGCTCTATTAATATGGTAGAGGGCGGCGCCAAGTTTGTCTCTGAGGAATGTATGGTTAAGGCCCTCGTACTTGCCCAGGAAGGCATGGCCGGGGTGCTTGAGCTGCAGAAGAAGATAGTCGCCGAGATAGGCAAGGAAAAAATTCCCGTTACTCTCGTTGAGGTTGAGGACGAGCTTCGGAGCCGCGTTGAGGAGAGGGCAACGGAAGGGCTTAAAGAGTGCCTCGTTATCCCTGAGAAACTTCCCCGCTACGCAGCCCTTGACGCCTTTAAGAAAGAGGTCGTTGAGGAGCTTTCCGAGGAGTTTGAGGATAGGGGTAAGGATATATCTAAGGTCTTTAGCAGCGCGAAAAATACGATTATGCGCGATATGATTGTATCTGAGAAGAAGAGGGTTGATGGCCGAGGCCCCAAAGACATCAGGGATATCACCTGCGAGGTTGGGCTTCTGCCCCGCACGCACGGCTCGGCGCTCTTTACTCGCGGCGAGACGCAGGCCCTTGTTAACGCTACTCTTGGCACCTCTGATGACGAGCAGAAGATAGACGCCCTTAGCGGCTGGGAGTATAAGCGTTTTATGCTCCATTACAACTTTCCTCCCTTCTGCGTAGGTGAGGTAAAGTTCCTGCGCTCCCCGGGAAGGCGTGAGATAGGCCACGGTACTCTCGCAGAGCGCGCCGTTAATAAGGTCTTCCCAGACCCTGACGATTTTCCCTATACCGTACGCGTAGTCTCCGATGTGCTTGAGTCTAACGGCTCCTCATCTATGGCTACGGTCTGCGGAGCCTCACTTGCCCTTATGGACGCAGGCGTTCCTACAAAGAGCCATATTGCGGGCATCGCAATGGGCCTTATTAAAGAAGGCGACGAGGCCGTAATCCTATCTGATATACTCGGCGACGAGGATCACCTCGGAGACATGGACTTTAAGGTCGCAGGCTCTGCAGATGGCATTACCGCCCTTCAGATGGATATAAAGATAGGCGGAGTTACGGCAGAGCTTCTCACCGAGGCCCTTTCGCAGGCCCGTGAGGGCAGGCTCCATATACTCGGCAAGATGAATGAGGCCATTAGCGCGCCCCGCTCGGAGATGTCCTCTTATGCGCCGCGTATTGTAACTCTTATGGTAAAGCCTGAGAGAATAAAGGACGTAATCGGCCCCGGCGGTAAGAACATAAAGGGTATAATACTTGCCACAGGCGTGAAGATGGACGTTGACGACACAGGCAAGGTAAGCATCGCAAGTAACGATGACGAGGCCGCAAAGGCCGCCGTCAAGATGGTAAAGGAGCTTACTCAGGAGGCTGAGATAGGCAAGATTTATATGGGCACCGTAAGAAAGATAATGGACTTTGGCGCCTTTATCGAGATACTTCCAAAGACAGACGGCCTCTGTCACATCTCAGAGCTTGCCGAGGAGCGTGTGGCTAATGTTACCGATATACTTAAAGAGGGTGACAGGGTACGTGTAAAGGTGCTTAATGTGGATCGCGGCGGCAAGATAAAGCTCTCAAGAAAAGCGGCCCTTAATGAGAAGGATCCCGTAGACTAAATGGTGGGGCGTGGGGTATTAAATATCTATACCCTGTAATCTCTGCGGAGGTCTGAGGCATTAAAGCCTCTTATGTTATACATTGCGAGGAGTACTATAGGATAATATGTCCATAATAGCTAAGACAACTCTTAAGAGCGGTATTAATGTTATCACCGAGGAGATGGCCGATTCAGAGTCCACCTCCATAGGTTTCTGGGTGAATACGGGCTCGAGGAACGAGACTGCTGAGCTTGGCGGCATCTCTCACTTTATCGAGCACATGCTCTTTAAGGGTACGGATAAGAGGAACGCCCATGAGATATCGCGCGAGATAGAGTCCGTCGGCGGTGTGCTGAACGCCTTTACGAGTAGAGAATACACCTGCTTTTACGCCAAGGTCTTAAATAAAGACGTAGGCCGCGCCGTAAAGCTTCTCTCTGATATGTTCCTTAACTCCAAATTCTCCACACGTGAGATGAGGAAGGAGAAGATGGTCGTAGGCCAGGAAATCAAGATGGTACAGGACACTCCTGACGACCTTATCCACGACGTCTTCGCTGAAAAGTTCTTTAACGGTCATCCCCTTGGGCGCTCCATTCTCGGTACTGTAGATACACTTGAGGCCATGACTCGCTCTACGCTCCTTAAATACGTAGATCAGCATTACCGCACAGGAGGCGTATTCGTAGCCGCCGCAGGCGGTGTAAGCCATAGTAAAGTTGTAAAACTGCTTGGCAGGACTTTTGACGCACTTGGTCCTGCTGCCTCTGTCGGCGCTGAGCCTGTACTTGCCGAGGAGCCGGCCTTATCTCTTGTAGATAAAGACCTTGAGCAGGCCCATCTATGCCTCGGCGTTCCCGTACCACGACAGGCGCATGCCCATAGGTTCCGCCTCTATCTCCTCAATACGATTCTCGGCTCTGGTATGAGTTCAAGGCTCTTTCAGAAGATACGGGAAAAGCGCGGCCTTGTGTACTCCGTGTACTCATACCTAAACCTCTACAGCGATGCAGGCGCCCTTATCGTTTATGCAGGCACTACTGGCGAGAATTTTAAAGAGGTTATTGAGCTTGTTACAAAGGAGTTTCGCCTTGCGGCAAGAAATATTACCGCTGATGAGCTTCGTGAGGCTAAGTCTCACCTCAAGGGCTCACTGCTTCTTGGCCTTGAGGCATCAGACAGCAGGATGGCGAGGCTCGCAAAAGACGAGCTTTATTTTGGTAAATCCATACCCCTTAAGAAGGTGGTAAGAAGCATAGACAGGGTCTCTGTTGATGATGTAAGGAGTGCCGCAAAGATGTATCTGCAGCCTGAAAAAATGACCCTCGCTGCCATAGGCAAAGACCTTGATAAGGAGCTGCCTCCCCTATTTGCTCCGTTATTAACATAAACTTCGGTAAATTGTATGAGAATACTCGTAGTTGAGGATGAGAAAAAAGTAGCCTCTTTTATAAAAAGGGGCCTCGAGCAGGAGAGTTATGCCGTTGATACTGTCTTTGACGGTATTGAGGGAGAGCACTACGCTACTGTTAATGACTACGATGCTATTATCCTTGATATAATGCTTCCGAAAAAAAACGGTCTTGATGTCTTACAGAGCATTAAAGAGGCGGGCGTAGATACTCCCGTAATACTCCTTACGGCGCGCGATTCTGTTGATGACCGCGTAAAGGGTCTTAACCTCGGAGCAGATGACTACCTTACAAAACCCTTTGCCTTTGAGGAGCTTACGGCTCGGCTGAATGTTGTTATGAGACGCGGCAGCAGCGGTCTGCCGGTGCTTAAATTTTCCGACCTCAGCCTCGACCCCGCTACGAGACGGGCAAAGAGAGGAGAAGTGGAGGTGGAGCTTACTGTAAAAGAGTACGCCCTTCTTGAGTACCTCCTTAGAAACCCCAACAGGGTGCTCACAAGGACGCTTATCGCCGAGCATGTCTGGGATCAGTGCTTTGACAGCGAGACAAACGTCGTCGACGTCTACATTAATCATCTTCGCGGTAAGGTCGACAGTGACGCCTCAAAACGCCTCATTCACACAGTACGCGGTGTGGGTTATGTCTTAAAAGACGAGTAAAGGGGTTTATACAGGGCGTATTGGTGCTCTTTATGTTCTCTGAATTTTTTTGTAACTTATACAGGGCGGTTTAGCGCTTTGTCTTGCTCTTATCTTTTTAGCAAATACCTAACTCCCTCAAGTTTTATCCTCAGTTACGTCTTCATATAAATATTTTTTTCGCTAATATTCCCGCCTCACTTCTTTCTTTAGTTGTCGCTGCCCGTTGGACTTTGAGGCCATTCTTTGCTACCCTTATATTATATGAGTATTTTCTGCGCCTCTTGCGCAAGCGAGGCGATATGAAATATTTTACCCCTCTTTTAGGGATTTTTTTATGATTTCAGATAGTGTAAAAAAAAGGCTTACCGCCATAGTAGGTGTTGATAACGCCTCATTCTCTGCTGAAGATCTTATCTGTTATGCCTATGACGCGACGAATAAGTCCTATCGGCCAGATGGCGTTCTATTCGCCCATAGCGCAGGCGAGGTCTCTGACATAATGCGCTTTGCCAATGAGGAGGGTTTCTTTGTTGTGCCGCGAGGCGCAGGTACTGGTTTTACGGGCGGAAGTGTGCCTGTAAAGGGCGGTATCGTCTTATCTCTTGAGGCCATGACGAAGATTGTGAGTATAGATAGAGAGAATCTGACGGCTACTGTAGAGCCCGGTGTTATTCCCTGGGAGCTTGGTCAGGAGCTTCTCCCTATGGGGTTATTCTACCCGCCTGACCCCACAAGTTACAAGTTCTCTACTATAGGCGGTAATATCGCCGAGTGCGCAGGTGGCCCAAGCGCCGTAAAATACGGAGTTACAAGGGATTATATCCTCGCTCTTGAGGCCGTTTTGCCAAGCGGAGAGATAATAAGGACAGGTGCGAAGACAGTAAAGAGCGTCGTGGGTTATGATCTAACGAGACTTATCGTTGGCTCTGAGGGTACCCTTGCCGTAGTGACAGAGGCTACTCTGCGTCTGCTGCCTATGCCTGAAAAGAAGAAGACCCTCCTCGCCGTTTTTCCCGGCCTAAGCGCCGCCGCCGCCGCTGTTGCCGAGATTACAGGCTCAGGAATTATTCCCGCTACTCTTGAGATTATGGACTCCGCGAGCGTAAGGTGCGCTACGGAGTACACAGGGACGACTCTGCCCGAGGATAGCGCTCTGCTCTTAATAGAGGTAGACGGCCCTTGTTCAAGCGTTGAGGAGGATGCGGAGCGAATCACAGGGATAGCCCGTGATAATGGAGCGCGCGAGGTTCGAGAGGCTACTGAGAAAAAAGAGGTTAAAGACCTCTGGAAGACACGGCGTGCTATGAGCGCGGCTTTATTTCGCCTTAAACCAGATAAAATAAACGAGGACGTAGCCGTGCCACGCGCCTCTATCGTAGAGCTTGTTGAGGGCATTACCGCCATCGCAAAGAGCAGCGGGCTGCTCATAGTCTCCTTTGGCCACGCAGGTGACGGTAATATTCACGCTAATATTATGTATGATAAGGCAGACGCCTCCGAGGCCGCCGCAGCAGAGGCTGCTGTTGCCGCTCTCTTTGAGCTTACCCTGCGGCTTTCAGGTACGATTTCAGGTGAGCACGGTATCGGTACGAGTAAGGCAAAGTACATAGGTATGGAGCTTCCTCCTCAGACGCTTCACCTTATGCGAGCAGTAAAAAAGGCCTTTGATCCAAAGGGCATATTAAACCCGGGGAAGATTTTTCCTCCAATGGAAGAAGAGCATGAGAAGGCCCTTATAGTTTAGTGATGGGCTGTTAATCAAGTTGTGTGTAGAATGTTTTGAGTAGAGATAGAGAAGGACAACATGAGAAGGCCCTTATAATATAGTGATGGGCTTGAAAGACGAAAAGTAGAGCGGTGTTTTGCTCTGTAGATAGAGATGGATTATATGATGAAAAAATTAGCCTCACTTAGTGATAATCTGAATAAATGCGTACAGTGCGGCACCTGCCGTTCTATCTGCCCCACATTCAGGGTAATAGGCCGAGAGAGCGCCGCTGCAAGGGGAAAACTCGCCCTTATCCGCGCCTATATTGACGGCGACATGGCCCTTGGCGAGGGGTATCTAAAGCATATAAAGGAGTGCACTATGTGCGGCGGCTGCAGGGACAGCTGTCCCGCGGGAGTTGATACGGTGAAGATAATCAACACCGCCCGCGCAGAGCATGTAGAGAAAGAAGGTAGATCATTTGCCGCCTCATTTATGATGCGTAACCTCTTGGATTATAAGGGCCTTATGCCGCGCGCCCTTCGTTATGTAAGTAAATTCAGAGGGCTTTTATTTAAGGATTCCCCTACGGAGAACGGTCTTGTCTCAAGGTTTTCTCTACCGGTAATCGGCTGCGGGAGGTTAGTGCCCGAGCTTGCCGAGACCTTTTTTCTCGATACGCGTGAGGCTAAAGACCTTGATACCTCCCCAAATACAGGAGAGGCGAGGGTGGCCTTTTATTCAGGCTGCGGTGTTAATTTTCTTATGCCCGAGGTGGGTGTAAAGTCAGTAAAGGCCCTTGGCCGCTCCGCTCCTGTAGTCGTTCCAGGAGACCAGGTCTGCTGCGGTATGCCAGCTTATTACTCCGGAGACGTGCAGACAGCGAAGAGACTGGCGATTAAGAACATAGAGGTCTTTGAGAAGTATGACCTTGATTATATTATCACCTCCTGCGCCACGTGCAGCCACGCCCTGAAAAATGTCTTTAAGGAGATAATAGCAGAGACAGGCGATGCCGCACTTATGGAGCGCGCCGAGAAATTTTCCGCAAAGGTGCGTGATATTACGGAGTTTTTACCCGTGAGGGGAGCTAAGCAGCCGTCTGGTGAGGCAGTCGCGGCTGGGAACCTGGAGGGTAAAAAGCCCGTTGTCACATACCACGACCCATGCCACCTTAATCGCAATCAGGGCATAAGGGACGCTCCGCGCGACCTTATAAAAAGCAATAAGGGCCTTGAGTTTAAGGAGATGCGCTTTCCATGCAGTTGCTGCGGGCTCGGCGGCGGGCTTACTATGAATAACTACGACCTATCCGTTAAGATAACAGAGAGAAAGGCCGATAGTATTCGAGACTCAGGAGCTGATATAGTGGCTACTGCCTGCCCTGGCTGTATTGTGCAGCTCCGTGACGGTCTTCATAAGTACGGTGTTAAGGCAAAGGTCGTTCATGTAGTAGATCTGCTCTGATTTTTTTTGTCTTCAGCTATCTTCTCTGCGATTTTAACGTGGCATGAGAGGATTTTTTTTGTATACTCTAAGAGAGTATCTCTTATTGATGCCTATACTTGGATGCAACGCTACTTAACCCCTGTAAAGGGTATTCTCTTGTGATATATCTTCCTTTTTGCATACACAATCATCAACCCGCAGGAAACTTCGACTTTGTACTTGAAGATGCATTCCAGAAGGCCTACTGGCCATTTCTGGAGCTGCTCCATGAGTTCCCCTCCATTAAGATGACTATTCACAACACGGGGTTTTTACTGGACTGGATAGTTAAGTCTCACCCTGAGTACATAGAGCTGCTCTCTATTATGGTAAAGAGGGGGCAGGTAGAGGTTATGGGCGGTGGTTACTTCGAGCCCATACTCGCCGTTATTCCAGATAACGACCGTGTGGCGCAGATTTGTCTGATGTCAGACAGAATTGAGGAGTTGTTTGGTAAGAGGCCTCGGGGCCTCTGGCTTGCCGAGAGGGTATGGGAGCCGCAGCTGCCGACCTCTCTTAATGAGGCCGGCGTGGAGTACGTCCTTGTAGATGATTTTCATTTTATTAAGGCGGGCCTTACCTCAGACGAACTTCGTGGTTATTATATTACTGAAGATAGAGGTTGTACTGTAAAGATATTTCCCGGCAGTGAGGCCCTTAGATATCTTATACCATTTAGAGATGTAGCTGAGCTTAAGACTTATCTGCTGGGGCTTAATGATAATCTGAGGGCAGGTAACGCCGCCATATACGGAGATGATGGAGAGAAATTCGGTGTATGGCCCGGTACGAATAAACTCGTATTTAAAGAGGGCTGGCTGAAGAGATTTTTTCAGATGATAGTAGAGGCCAAGGGCGTGAAGTCCGTCACCCTCGGCGAGTACGCCGCCGCTGAAAAACCACTTGGAAGAGTATATCTTCCAACGTGCTCATACATGGAAATGGGCGAGTGGAGTCTACCGCCAACAGCCGCAAGAGATTACTGCAGACTCAATGATTCCCTTGAGGATAACGGGGATAAAGAGGTCATTAAGAGGTTTATTCAGGGCGGTACGTGGAGGGGTTTTTTCTCAAAGTACCCTGAGTCTAACTGGATGCATAAACGTATGCTTATGGCAAGCCGACTTCTTGAAGAGAAGCGTACTGAAGAGGTCTTGTCTGAAGAGACCCTTGATAAGGCCGCAAAATCCCTCTATATGTCCCAGTGTAATGACGCCTACTGGCATGGAATTTTCGGCGGTCTCTATCTGCCGCACTTACGGACAGAGGTTTACAGGAATATTATCGAGTGCGAGACTATATTAAGGGCTGATGACGGGGAATTACCCTCAGTAGAGTCCTCTGATGTTGATGCCGACGGCCTTGATGAAGTCATTATCAGCTCAGGCACCTCACGGCTCTTTATTGCCCCGATGCAGGGCGGAGCGGCCTTTGAGCTTGACTCCGGCGAGCTTGGTCTTAACGCCATGAACATCCTTACAAGGTGGCCTGAGGCTTATCATTACAAGATAGAGGCCCTCGGTGATGAGAGTGAGGGTAGCGGCGTTAAGAGCATTCACGATGCTCTTAAGTCCAAGGAAAAAAATATCAAGAGGTTCCTTGTAAAGGATAAAGTAAGACGGGGCTCTCTTGTAGATCATATTATCCCATGGGGTGAGACCGCCGAGGCCTTCTCCAAAGGAACCCTTAAGGAGGCAGTTGTCTTTGCAGACGCACCTTATGAGGCGAGTCTGAATGGGGGAGGGGTAGTTCTGTCGCGCACCGCCGCAGCAGGTACTGAGAAAATCTCTATTACAAAAGAAGTGCGTTCTGACGCTAAGGGCGGATTTGCTGTCAACGCGGCTATTAGTAACGTCAAGTCTTCACACTTCACCGGCTGCTCTTACGGCCTTGAGTTTAATATTCTACTACCGGGCTGCGATGGGCCCCGCTCTTGTCTTGAGGTGAGGGGTGCATCAGGTTCGATGGTAAAGGAGGGGCTGAAGACGTCTCATGAATTTGAGAACATTACTGCTCTTAGTCTCGTAGATGGTTTTACCGCTGCTGCTTTTAGCCTCCGTCTGAAGTGCGCGGCGAGGGTCTGGTCTTTTCCCATCTATACGGTTACGCTCTCTGAGGCAGGTTTCGAGAGGTGTTTTCAGGGTACTTCCATTATGGTGTTATTTCCAATTGGCCTTACAGAGGATAAAGAAGATGTTTTTAGCGTGGAATTTTCCCTTAATAAAAGCAACTCTTAAGAGGCAGATATGGATAAAGAATTAGTAGAGAAGATATCAAAAATAAAACTTCTTATACTTGATGTTGACGGCGTGCTGACTGACGGCTCCATAATATACAGCGACAAGGGCGGTGAGATAAAGGCCTTTGATGTGCGCGACGGACACGGAATTAAGCTCCTGATGAGGGGAGGAATCAACGTAGCTATCATCACGGCGCGTGAATCAAGGGTAGTTACTACGCGGGCGCGTGACCTGGGTATAACTCTGCTCTATCAGGGCAAAAAAGACAAACTCTCCTGCTACATGAAGATACTTGATAAGGAGGGCCTGCAGCCCTCTGAGACGGCCTTTGTAGGTGATGACCTCGTAGACCTGCCGGTGTTATCAAGGGCCGGTTTTTCCGCCTCAGTGCCCGGCGGTGTGGCCGAGGTAATAAAGAGCGTGGATTATGTTACAGAGGCCGCAGGAGGCCGCGGAGCCGTAAGGGAGATATGCGAGCTTATACTGAAATCCCACGGCCTATGGGAGGGCCTTATTAAGAGGTATCTCTCATGAGTCTCTTGCGTGCCCTTACCTCGAAAATTAACGGCTGACCCCTGCTCAGATAAAGGCCTTTACAGCAACTTTGAGCTAATGGTATAATTTTTGCATGAGTTACCCTTATAAAGAGTATTAAGTTTTATGAAACAAACAGCTAAAATAGTTCTACCGGCCTTTATTCTTATCTCAGTAGCGGGCCTTATTATCCTCGTTGCTCTTTATTCCAGGACAAAAAACACGAATGAGGTTACCTTTACCGAGGATAAGGATATTGGGGTAAAGATAGAGAACCTCAATTATTCCAATACACGCGATGGCCGAACTATCTGGAAACTAAGCGCAAGCAGAGCCACATCATACAAGAGCAGAGAGTCAATGATCCTCAAGGGCGTAAGGCTTCTTTTTTATGATAAGGCCGGAGATACCTTCACAATGAAGGCCAAAGACGGTACTTTTAATGAGTCAAAGAAGCTGATCTTTGCAAGCGGCGATGTCGTAGTCTTCTCCCCCGATGGTTTTACTCTTAAGACGGATAATATCCGCTACGATACTGCTTCAGGGCATATTACCTCAGCAGAACCCGTATCTATCTCAACAAGTGCCATGGAGGTACAGGGAGTTGGTTTTATGGTGAGTATTGATGACGGAAGCATGTATATTAATAAGCACGTAAGGGCCGTTATAAAGGAAAAGAGGAATGATGGATAAGGTTAAGGTAAGATGCTCTCTTGCCGTGGCGAGTCTGGGGGCGCTACTGGTGTTTTGCGCTATTGGCCACGAGGCGGCTGCAGGCGGCAAGGCAAGCCGCGGCAGCATAGGTGGTGTTAGCAGAGCGCCGATAACCATAACGTCAAAGAGCATGCATGCCGACAGGACTGCCCGTACCATTGTCTTTAAGGGTGATGTTGAGGCCCGTGAGGATTTTCTCCTCTGTTCTGATGAGCTTTATCTCAATTATACAGGCGCTAATGAGGTACGAAAGATAGACGCGCGCGGGAACGTGAGAATTTTCAGGGATACGGGGCTTGCAAGGGCCGTACGCGCAGTCTATGACAGGCAGGAGCACACACTTGTGCTATCGGGCAAGGCCGTTATTGAGCGCTGCGCCGATATTGTAAGAGGTGATAAGATTACGTTATATCTTGATGATGACAGCGCCCTTGTAGAGGGCGCTAATAAAGGCCGTGTTAAGGCCGTCATAGTTCCCGACAAGAAGTGTGACGGTACTTTTGGCGCCAAAGGCGTAAAGATAGATGCCAAGGATTCTCTCTGCAAGAAATCTCGTTAAGTCATTTAAAAAAAGAACCGTTGTTGACGGAGTAAGCATTGTTATCGAGCCCGGCAATATCGTTGGGCTACTTGGGCCAAACGGAGCTGGCAAGACCACTACTTTTTATATGATAGTGGGGCTTGTCGCGCCTGACTCGGGCAGCGTTACCCTCGGTGATGAGAACCTTACGGGCCTTGCCATGTACGAGCGGGCTCGTATGGGACTGGGTTACCTCGCCCAGGAGCCCTCAGTATTTAGAAAGCTTACTGTGCAGGAGAACATACGTGCCGTGCTTGAGTATCAGAACATCTCAGGTGAAGAGATAGAGACGCGTCTTCAGGGGCATATGGACGACCTTGGGATCTCTCATCTCGCTGATGTTAAGGCCTACTCACTCTCAGGAGGAGAGAGGCGCCGTGTAGAGATAGCCCGTGCCATGGTCAATTCACCTCGAATTCTACTTCTTGACGAACCCTTCTCCGGCATAGACCCAAAGGCGGTCTGCGATATTCAGGATATTATGGTAGAGCTTAAGAACAAAGGCATGGGAGTTCTTGTGACTGACCACAATGTAGGGGCAACTCTCGGTATATGTGACCACGCCTATATTATTGATAATGGAAAGATGTTAATGTCAGGTACGCCTGATGAGATACTCGCCCACGAAGGTGTGCGCGAGGCCTATCTCGGCGATAGGTTTAGTCTGTGAGAGGTCGCTCATTCGTGGTTTTTCATTTTTTCTTCAATATAACAGGCTCTTTTAACTGAAGGTTTTTTCTATATGGCATACGAGTTAAAGCAATCACTGAGGCTCTCACAGAGCCTTGTTATGACGCCGCAGCTGCAGCTTGCCATAAAGCTGCTGCAGATGTCGAGGCTTGACCTTATTGAGACCGTACGAGACGAGATGGAGCAGAACCCTGTTCTTGATGACACTGTGTCGGTTGATGAGGGGCCGCAGCCCGAGGCAGAGGCCGATGTAAGTGACGCAGGTGTTGTAGAGTGGCAGAATTACCTCGCCGAGGGCGGTGATTACGGCACAGGCTCAGGTAATTACGTTAATAGAAACAATGATGATTATGATGTCTTTCGTAATATTGCCTCAGCCGAAGACGGTCTGCAGGAGTATCTTCTCTGGCAGCTGAATATGGCTGAGTTAACGCCTGAGGCCAAGATCCTTGCTGAGTTTATTATCGGTAATATTGATGATGACGGCTATCTTAGAGTTCTTGATAGAGATGGTTTAGATGATGACTCTTATGAGGCGGCCGTTCTTGATGAAATTACGAGATGCTGCGGCCAGTCCAGAGAGTTAGTTGAGGATGTCCTCTCTCTTATACATGGTTTTGACCCGCCGGGCTCGGGGGCGCGTTCGGCGCGAGAATGTCTTCTTATTCAGGCAAGGCTTCTGCCCGAGCGAAACATGGTTGCCGAGGAGATAATAACCCATCATCTTAAGGCCTTTGCTGGGCGTAACATCAAAGGCATAGCCCGCTCACTCGCTGTCAGCGATGAAGATGTTCGAGTCGCCGCCCGTCTTATTACGAGTGTCCTTAATCCTACGCCGGGTTCAGGTTTTGGCGGCTCTGTTGCTCGTCACATTGTGCCTGATGTTTATATCAAAAAGATTGGCGACGAGTACGTTATTACACTTAATGATGACGGCATGCCAAAGCTGAAGATTAGCCGCCACTACAGGGATATGCTAACCGGTAAGGGCGTGGTAAATGGTCAGGACAAGAGTTATCTTCAGGAGAGGGTTAGGAGCGCTATGTGGCTCATAAAGAGCCTTCATCAGAGGCAGCGGACTATATACAGGGTAGTGGAGTGTATTGTTGAGTTTCAGAAAGATTTTCTCGATAAGGGGTTAAAGTACCTGAGGCCCCTTGTCTTAAAAGACGTCGCCGCCATACTAAGTGTTCACGAATCAACAGTGAGCAGAGTTACCTCAAATAAGTATGTTGATACGCCAAGAGGTCTCTTTGAGCTCAAATACTTCTTTTCAAGCAGCATTACCGGTGATGATGGAGAGGATGTGACCTCGGAGTATATAAAGATGCAGATACGCGGCATTATCGAGGCGGAAGACAGCATGAAACCGCTAAGCGACCAGGATATAGCCGGACGCCTTGGTCTCTTGGGTATAAAAGTAGCAAGGCGCACCGTGGCTAAATACAGAGAGGCCCTGGGCTTTCCATCATCAAGCAGAAGAAAGGCCTGTTTTTAGTGAGTGGCAGTGCTTTGTAGATAGGAAAAGGCTTGCAAAAGGCCGATACTTCCTTTGACTTACCGCCTTTTTTTTGTTATAAGTACTGTTCTGCAAAATATCATATTTAAGGAAATATAATAACTTAAGTTAGGTCTAATCCGACATGCCCATAGCATGGGGTGTTGATATTTCTCTTACTGGAGGTAGCAAATGCATGTGAGTGTTACGTTTAGACACATGGATAGTTCTGATGCGTTAAGGAAGTATGCCGAGGAAAAAAGCGGACGGATAGCGAGGTTTCTCTCAGAGCCTGTAGAGCTGCACTGGGTTCTTTCTGTTGAGAAGATCCGTCATATCGCCGATGCCGTTGTCTCTGCCAACGGCGTTACCATTAAGGCACAGGAAGCAACGCAGGATATGTACTCAGCCATTGATACCGTTATTGATAAACTGCATATTCAGGTAAAGAGACATAAAGACAGGATAAAGGGCCATAAGAACGGAGAGACTGCTTCCCAGGGCGCTGATTTTTCCTCACTCCCTGCAGAAGAGGGCCTCTCTGCTGCGCGGCCCTCAAGGATTATCAAACGGGAGAATCAGTTTTTAAAACCCATGTCCGTTGAAGAAGCGGCTATGCAGCTTGATGTGGCCGAGAGTGAGTTCATAATCTTTACCGATCATGATACAAGCAGTGTAAGTGTTATCTACAAGCAGAAGGGCGGCGACTACGGTCTTATTGAGACTACTTCGAAGTAGTTTGTTCTGCGCGGGGTCTCAGTCTTATAACTTTTTGTATATATATGTGTGTCCGGTGAGTAGAGATGAAACTCGTAGAAGTTTTACATGAAGACTGCATAATACCCTCTCTTAAGGCGAAGGACAAGGAGGGGCTGCTTTGCGAGATGGTTGATTATCTTAAGGATAAGATGCCGGAGCTTGATAAGGAAAAGACCTTAAAAGCCCTTTTCGCAAGAGAGCGCCTCGGCACTACGGGCATAGGCCATAGTGTGGCCCTTCCTCACGGAAAGCTTAAGGGGGTTAATAAGATAACTGTTTTTTTTGGAAGGAGCTCTGAGGGTGTTGATTTCAATGCAATCGATAATCTACCCGTTCACCTTGTCTTTCTTATTATCGCCCCTGAGAACTCAGCGGCGGCCCACCTTAAGCTCCTTGCCTGCATTTCACGAATACTCAAGAGTCAGGATCTGCGCCAACGTCTTATGAAGGCCGAGGATCCGGCATCTATATTTAAGATCATAGCCGAGGCAGATAAGAAGAACGCCGAGTAAGTAATTAGCCGCGTAAAGCACATTAGGCGGCTTATGTGGTGAGGATATTAGAGCTATGGGCATATCTGTTAAAGAACTCTTTGAGGACGCGAGAATTGCGCATCTTGGTTTCCGCCTTGTTGCCGGTTTTAATGGGACGGATAAGATACTCTCTAATCCACATATTCAGAAACCCGGGCTTCTGCTGACGGGTATGCTTGATGAACTCCATCTTGACAGGCTACAGATATTCGGCGCCGCCGAGTGCGGGTATATTAACGGGCTTACGGGAGAGAAATTATCAAGAACCCTGAGTGTCATTAAATTTCCCGAGATACCCGCTATAATTATTACAAAGGGCGAGACCCCGCCTGAGACTCTCGTAAAGCTCTGCGATGAGATGGCAATTCCCCTCTTTACTACGGCGCTTACAACTTCTGTTGCCATAGATGACCTGACCAAGTTTCTTGATGACAGGCTCGCTCCTACTGTACGGCTCCATGGCGTGCTTATGGATGTACTTGGAATCGGCATACTCCTCAAGGGTAAGAGCGGAATAGGCAAGAGTGAGTGCGCCCTTGACCTTGTATCATGCGGATACAGGCTCGTTGCAGACGATGTTGTCGTATTAAAAAAACTTCCACCGGCCACCCTTATCGGCACGGCCGCAGACCTGATACGTTATCATATGGAGATACGCGGCATTGGTGTTGTTAATATTCAGGATCTCTTTGGTATAACGGCTATACGTGAGCAAAAGCAGCTTGACCTCGTAGTTGAGCTTGTTAAATGGGATCCCGCTGGCGTGTACGAGAGGCTTGGTTTTGAGGACAGAACCTCTGATATTCTCGGCGTTGATGTGCCCTATCTTAAGATACCTGTAAGTCCGGGCCGCAGCGTGGCTACTATTATAGAGGTAGCGGCGCGTAACCGCATACTGAAGATTATGGGTAAGCATCCCGGAAAAAAACTGGAGGCCACTCTCAAGGCGGCTATAGAGAGCCCTGTTAAGGCAAGTCATTGAAGGACGTTCATCTTGTTGTAATAAGCGGGCCCTCGGGCTCAGGAAAGAGTACGGCAATTAAGGCCCTTGAGGACTCGGGGTATTATTGCGTAGACAATATGCCTGTGCCCATGATCGAGGGTTTTTTGGAGATTGTCTCTCGCGGCGATGTGCTCAAAAAAGTAGCCATTGTCGTAGATGTGCGAGAGGGTGTCTTCTTAAAGGATTTTATCTCTGTTCTGACCTCTATAAAAAAGGCCGGCTATAAGTGTACGATTATCTACCTTGAGGCCTCCGATGAGCTGCTTACCCGTAGATTCAGCGAGACGAGAAGGAGCCATCCCCTTGCCGCTTACGAGAGCCCCCTTGAGGGATTTAAGATAGAGAGAAAGCTCTTAGAAGATATTAAGTTTTATGCAGAGAGGGTAATTGATACAAGTTTTTATAATGTCCATGAGTTAAGAGACGTTATACGTGAGTACTCCGCGGGCAGTATGAGCCGCAGCACGCTTACGGTAAATCTCGTTGCTTTTGGTTTTCGCTATGGTGTGCCTACTGAGGCTGACTTGATCTTTGACGTAAGGTTTTTAGCCAATCCTTTCTTTGTTGAGGCCCTGCGCTCTTTTAACGGCAGAGACAGCGGCGTAAGGGATTATGTCCTAAAGAGCCCCGCGGCAGGAGAGTTTCTAAAGAAGCTAAGGGATATGCTTGCCTATCTTGTGCCCTTGTACTGGAAAGAGGGCAAGGCTTATCTTACTGTTGCCATTGGATGCACCGGCGGAAAACATCGCTCTGTGGCAATCTGTGATGCCATTGCCGATACGCTTAAGATGGATATTACAACACTTCGGCAACAATATCGTGATATTGATAAACCCTGAAAAGAGGTTCTATGATAGGCGCTGTAGTCATAACTCACGGTGATTTGGGTAAAGCTCTTCTTGACTCTGCCATGATGATTAAGGGCGGTATGGAGATGATTAAACCCGTAAGTATCGCAGATTACAATGACGTTGAGGGCCTTCGAGACCGGCTGCTTGGCGCCGTTGCAGAGGTGGACGGCGGCAGTGGAGTAATGGTCTTTACAGATCTATTCGGAGGCACACCGACTAATATAGCCATGTCTATCCTTGAGGATAAAGACGTGGAGATAATGACAGGAGTTAATCTGCCTGTACTTATAAAGTTTGATAGCTGCCGCGAGGGTAAGACCCTCACTGAGGTTGCCTCTTTCCTTGTAGATTACGGAAGAAAGAGCATGGCCACCGCAGGTGATATGATAGGGGTGAAGTAAACCTCTACATGTGAGGCATGGGTAAAAGGGGGTATGGGCGGGGGTGAGGCATGGTGTACGTAGGGGGGGGAGCCGTGGAGCAGGGCGTAAGGGGGCTCCATAGTGTGCGGTACTAATGCTGTCGCGGCCCTTTTGCCAGAGTCTATGTAGCTGCTTAGTAAAGCTCTTCATAGAGTATATGTTTCTGCGGCGTATGTTGTTGTCTACAAGTGATGCGGAGGCGTATAGGGGAGAGGTGAGGATAACGTATTTATGATAACTCTTTTGAGAGTAGACGACAGGCTGCTTCATGGGCAGGTTATTCACGCCTGGGTTCCTTTTACTCACTCTGATATGCTTGTAGTTGTTGCAGACAGTGAGGCCCTCGTCTTTATTGAGAAAGAGTTGACTGCTTTAGCCCTTGAGATAGGTTGTGAGGTTAAGGCCCTGCGCGTAGATGAGGCCCCTTCTTTTTTGAATGACGAGGGCCTTGCTGAACGCAGAGTATTCGTTGTTTTCTCATCTATAGCCGATGCGGTAAGTGTCTATGAGGCAGGGTTCAGCTTTACAGCCCTGAATATTGGTAATATTCACCACGCCGCCTACAAGACAAAACTATCTCCCTCTGTAATGATAACTGAGGAGGAGGAGAGGGCACTTGGGGCCTTGAGGGCACTCGGCGTTATAGTGGAAGCCAGGGCCCTTCCTGAGGAACAGGGGCGAGAGGCGCAGGTTTATGAAAAAGACCTTTCTTATACAGAATAAGCTCGGCCTTCATGCCAGGGCATCTTCTTTTTTTGTTCAGATGGCAAATCAGTTCGAGTCTGAGATATTTGTCTCAAAAGACGATCAAGAGGTTAACGGCAAGAGTATCTTAGGTGTCCTTATGCTCGCCGCCCCCATGGGCGCCGAGATTACGCTTAGGGTAGAGGGTGGCGATGAAGCCGCCGCCGTAGAGGCCCTTGGCGAGCTTATTAATGACCGCTTTGGTGAGGAATGAGCAGTAATGTCTGATAATAGAAAACACGCAGACTTTATTAAGGGAATCGGCGTATCTCCCGGCATATCCATCTCTACCGCTTATGTTGTAATGAGGGGTACTGAGGGCGAGGCGCAGTACTGCCACCTTACGAGCGCTGACAGCCTGAGCGAGGTAAAGCGCCTTAAAAAAGCCATCGAAGAGAGTATGGAGCAGCTGCGGCGTATAAGGCGCAAGATGGAGGCTGATGGCAGAGATGAGGAGCATATCCAGATAATAGACGCCCATCTTATGATAATGCAGGACAATACCCTTGTCGGCGATACTGTAAAGATTATTGAGGAAGAGAGGATAAACGCCGAGTGGGCACTGAAAAAAGTCCTTCAAGGACTTATGGAGCATTTCAGCAATGTTGATGATGATTATCTGCGCGAGAGGAGTTATGACTTTGAACATATCGTCAGCAGGATAATTTACAACCTTACGGGCAGGCATGAGGATTATTCACTTGCAGCCATTCAGGAGCCGGCGATTGTTGTAGCCCATAACCTCTCGCCCGCCGATACTGCGCAGATGTCTAAGGATAAGATACTTGGCTTTATTACCGACCTTGGCGGCAAGACCTCTCATACGGCCATCATGGCCAGGGCCCTGGAAATACCCGCTATAGTTGGTCTTGAGAACGCGACAAAGAAGATTAATACAGGCGATACTATTATCATTGACGGCACCACGGGTACGGTTATTATCAATCCGCCTGAGAGTGTCATAGCCGTCTACAGGAAGAAAGAGCAGAGGTACGCTGATTATGATAAGACGCTCTTTAATTACCGCGACCTGCCCTGTGAGACTTTAGACGGCCGTTCTATATCGCTACGGGGAAACATGGAGCTCATTGACGACGTTACTTCTCTTAAAGAGCATGGCGCCGAGGGCATAGGGCTTTACAGGACGGAGTTCCTGTACCTTAACCGCAGGGACCTGCCCACAGAGGAGGAGCACTTCAGGGCATACTCCGAGGTGGCCAGAAAGGTGGCGCCGCACCCTGTAGTAATTCGAACCCTTGATATCGGCGGTGATAAGGGGCTGCCGGGCCTTAATCCCACAGAGGAGCCTAACCCCGCAATGGGGCTTCGCGCCATCAGGTTGTGTCTTAGCCACAGGGGCGTCTTCAAGGCGCAGCTCAAGGGCGCGCTGAGAAGCTCCGCCGAGGGTAATGTAAAGATAATGTTTCCTATGATCTCAGGCGTAGGTGAGCTTCGTATGGCAAAGACTATCCTTGATGAGGCAAAGGCCGAGCTTGACCATGAGGATAAGGCTTATAACCCTAATATTGAGATAGGTATTATGATTGAGGTTCCGGCGGCCGCCATTGTAGCCGACCTTCTTGTGAGAGAGGTGGACTTTATCTCAATAGGCACGAACGATCTGCTGCAGTATTCGCTCGCCATAGACAGATCCAATGAGCATGTTGCCTATCTTTACGAGCCTTATCATCCGGCGATACTTCGTATAATTAAGGGCGTGGCAGAGGCCGCTATAGCTGCAGGTGTTGATGTAGGGGTATGCGGTGAGATGGCCGGAGAGCCTGAGTACGCACTTATTCTCCTTGGCTACGGTATTCAGACGCTAAGCATGAACGCCATGTCTTTATTAAAAGTAAAACGTCTTATGCGTTCCATTAATTACTCATGGGCAAGAGATATATGTAATGAAATAGCGGGTTTTTCCACTTCTATTGAGGTGGAAAAGTATGTAAGCGCGAGATTGCCGGAGTTCTATCGCGACGAGTTCTAACGTTGATAGTCTCTGTTTTAATCCACTCCGGTTTTTGCACGTAAGTCTTCATTAATTATACCTCGGCGCCTTTCTTTTGTAAGAGAAGAGCGCATCTGTCTTTTGTGTTAGTCCTGCCCTGTTTTCATGAAGTTTTTTTGGAACTTTATTTAATTGATTTATCTATGAATTTATTTGACAAGAATGCAAAATGAGTAGATAATAAAAACCTTTAATCAACGACGCTCAATAAGGAGATTTGAATGGAATACAGAGAATATCTTTTTACATCAGAATCCGTTACAGAGGGCCATCCTGATAAGGTGGCGGATCAGGTCTCAGACGCCGTACTTGATGCCCTGTTGACGGAAGACCCCGCGAGCAGAGTGGCTTGTGAGACTATGGTTACTACAGGCGTGGTTATCCTCGCAGGTGAGATAACTACTACGGCGAGGATAGACTATCAGGACGTAGTAAGAGAGACGATAAAGAACATCGGCTATACTGACGCGAGCATGGGTTTTGATTATAAGACCTGCGCCGTTATGGTTAGCCTTGACCGTCAGTCTCCTGATATCGCCATGGGAGTAGACAGCGGCTCGGAAAAAGAGCAGGGCGCCGGAGACCAGGGCCTTATGTTCGGTTACTCCTGCGACCATACGCCGGAGCTTATGCCCATGCCCATTATGCTCTCTCATAAAGTATCTGCAAAACTCGCAGAGGTGAGAAAGACGAATGGACTTGATTTTCTAAGGCCTGACGGCAAGAGCCAGGTTACGGTAAAGTATTTTGACGGTAAGCCCACTACAGTAGATACCGTAGTCGTCTCCAGCCAGCATAGCCCTGATGTTAGCGCCGCCGATCTTACAGAGGGTATTATCGAAGAGGTAATTAAAAAAGCCATACCCGCCGAGCTTCTTACGCCTGAGACAAAGTACCTCATTAACCCCACGGGCCAGTTCATCGTCGGCGGCCCTCACGGTGACTGCGGTCTTACTGGCAGGAAGATAATAGTAGATACCTACGGTGGTCACGGCAGTCACGGCGGAGGAGCTTTTTCAGGAAAGGATCCCTCCAAGGTAGACCGCTCTGCCTCGTACATGGCACGGTATGTAGCTAAGAACGTCGTTGCCGCAGGTCTTGCCGGCGAGTGCGAATTGCAGCTCGCTTACATTATCGGAGTACCGGAGCCTGTCTCCGTAATGGTAGATACCTTTGGTACGGAACGGATTCCCGAGCAGAAGATAGAAGATCTTATTAGAGAGAACTTTAATCTGAAGCCTGCTGACATCATAAGAGACCTTAATCTGCTGAGGCCTATCTATAGCCCAACGGCCGCTTATGGTCACTTTGGCAAGGAAGGCCCCGATTTTACATGGGAAAAGACTGACATGGCCGAGATCCTAAAAAAGGCAGCCGGGTTATAGACGGCAACTTAGCTGGTATGGCCATGTATAAGCCGCCTCGAATTGTTATCTAAAGACAAAATGGCCGGTATGATAATCATACCAGGCCATTTTGTCATATTTTTACGAGGTTTTATATTGAAATAAAATGACGTTAAGATGTTCATAAGAAACCATTTAAAAAAACACTACAGTAACAGGGAGGACAGATGAAGTACGACGTTAAAGACCTTGCCCTTAGCAAGATGGGAAAGAACAGAATTGAGTGGGCCGAGAGGGATATGCCCGTCTTGAGGCGTGTTAAAGAGAACTTTACCGCCAATAAACCCCTCAAGGGTGTGAAGATAGCGGCCTGTCTTCACGTTACTACGGAGACGGCCAATCTGATGATTACGCTGAAGGCCGGAGGAGCCGATGTTACGCTCTGTGCCTCTAACCCTCTCAGTACTCAGGACGATGTCGCCGCCTCTCTTGTTAAGCATAATAAGATTCCTGTTTACGCCATTAAGGGTGAGGACAATAAGACCTATTACAAGCACCTCAATGCCGCCCTTGATAAGAAACCTAATATTACTATGGACGATGGCGCCGACCTTGTATCTGTAATCCACGGAGAAAAACCTCATCTCGCCGACGACCTTATCGGCTCCACAGAGGAGACCACCACAGGCGTTATCAGGCTTAAGAGCCTCGCCGCCGACGGCCTCTTGAAGTTCCCTGTTATCGCCGTTAATGACGCCGCCACCAAGCACTTTTTTGATAACCGTTACGGTACTGGCCAGTCCACTCTTGATGGAATTTTAAGGGCCACTAACAGGCTCCTTGCAGGCAGTAATTTTGTTGTCTGCGGTTATGGCTGGTGCGGTAAGGGCCTTGCCATGCGCGCGAAGGGCATGGGCGCCAACGTAATCGTAACAGAGGTTGACCCCATTAAGGGGCTTGAGGCTGTTATGGATGGATTCAGGGTTATGCCTATAAAAGACGCCGCTGTAATCGGCGACTTTTTCTGCACAGTAACAGGCAACCTTAACGTAATTCGCAAGGTTCATTTTGCCAAGATGAAAGACGGCGCCATTGTTGCCAACTCCGGTCACTTTAACGTTGAGCTCGACCTTGATGGTCTAAAAGCCATAGCCAAGAAAAAGCGTGTGCTAAGGGATTTTGTCGAGGAGTTTACATTGAAGAACGGCAACAGGATATGCGTACTCGGTGAGGGCAGGCTTATCAACCTCGCTTCAGCCGAGGGGCATCCCGCGAGCGTCATGGACATGAGTTTCGCTAATCAGGCACTTGCCGCTGATTTCCTCGTTAAGAAAGGCAAGACACTCTCCAAAGAGGTTTATGTCGTGCCCATGGATATAGACAGGGAGATTGCCAGATTGAAACTTGAGAGCCTCGGTAAGAACATAGACACCCTTACGAGGGAGCAGAAGAAATATCTCGCCTCCTGGGACATGGGTACATGATTTTTTGATCTAAATCATAGTGTACAAA
>CAZEBZ010000013.1:0-34640 GCA_964510775.1 uncultured Thermodesulfobacteriota bacterium | reverse complement strand
TTAATATCCTTACCTCCAGGGTTAGAAACCCAAGCTCTGACTGGCTAAATTATGTAGTTACATCAAAGGCCCGCACAAAGATACGCCACTGGATAAAGACAGAGGAGAGGGCGCGGAGCATCACTATGGGCAGAGATATATGCGAGAGGGAATTCTCTCGGCGCTCCCTTAATTTAGAGGCCATCATTGAGTCGGGAGAGTTGGAGAAGCTCTCTAAAGAGACATACTCGCTGCCCGCTCTTGAGAACCTCTTTGCCTGCGTGGGGTACGGCAAGATTCACGCTACGGATATCCTTGCTAAGATTGCGCCTGAGAAGAAGAGTGTCATGGGGCACCTGCATAAGTTCTCCATTAAAGACGTCTTTGGACGTTTTAGAGGCGGTAAGAAGATGCATGCAAGCCCTGTGCTTGTAAGCGGAGATTCTGATATGCTCATAACCTTTGCCGACTGCTGCAGCCCTCTGCCGGGGGACAGAATAGTAGGCTTTGTCACACATGGTCAGGGTATATCAGTACATTTAGCCCGCTGCCCCAACCTTCTTAATGTAGATAAGGAACGCATGGTAGATGTGGACTGGGACAGTGAGTCTGAGATAACAAGGTCTGTAAAGATAATGGTAGTGTGCAAGAATGAGAAAGGTATGCTCGCCGTCCTTACAGGCAATATACACGACTCAGACGCGAATATTTCCAACGCCGAGATAAAGACTATTCCCGACAACAGGTCTCTATGCACCTTTGAGGTAGAGGTTCGAGACATTAAGCATCTTAAGGCCATAATTGACTCACTCTCGAAGATTAAGAGAGTTCAGAAGGTGAGGAGGGTGAAGGGCAATGTGCCCTTCAGCTATGAGAGCGCTTTTAAGTAAGAGTAGAGAACCGGCGGAGTTTTATAAATGACAGAGATAAAAGAGGTAAGCACAGAAGACGCACCGGGCGCCATTGGGCCTTATTCACAGGCCGTTATGGCAGGGGGATTTCTCTTCTTATCAGGGGCCATACCGCTTGAGGCCGCAACAGGAGAGATTGTACAAGGAGGCATTGAGGCCGAGACGCGGCAGGTACTTCTGAACGTAAAGGCCGTGCTTAGCGGTGCGGGCCTTGACCTTGATGACGTAGTTAAGACAACGGTCTATCTCAGTGATATCTCGTTATTTACGAGGATGAACAAGGTATACGGAGAGTTTTTTTCGACGCCTTACCCAGCAAGGGCTACGGTAGAGGTCTCAGCGCTGCCAAAGGGTGTGGCTCTTGAGATAGACGCCATCGCCCTTACAAAGTAAGACTCAAAAAAAACACCATCCCTGAATTTCTTGATTAAGGAGGTAAGGCACAAAAAAAACATCGGCCTAAATACTTTAGATTAAGGCCGTAAAGACATAAAAAAAACGCCGGCCCCGGGGAGTTGGGGACGACGTTTATATAGTGTAGCAATAATATCTTTACAGCGCTCTTACTACGGCTCCTGAACGTATGCATCTGGAGCAGACCTTTATCTTTCTTACTGTGCCTTCATGTAGGGCGCGTACGCTCTGAAGGTTAGGGTTCCATCTTCTCTTTGTCTTGTTGTGGGCATGGCTTACATTATTGCCAAATACAGGCCCTTTTTTACATATCTTGCATATCGCTGACATTTTTTGTAATCCTCCGCTTTGTTAATCTTGATAAAGTAGCACTTTTAAAAAAACAACGCAAGAGTTTTTTGATGAATTATACATATAAAAAAATGCTTAAATAAGAGTTTGTTTTATGAGACATCCCATTAGAACCATTCTTTTAACGGCTTTTCTTATCCTTATCTCTATTGTATCACTGCTTTTTGCTGATTTTTTACGAGGCGGCAGAGATGAGGAGGCAAGCGCTGTTGTTGTGAAAAGCGAGGCCATTGTAGTACTTACAGGCGGCAGCGGACGCATAACTGAGGGGCTGAGCCTGCTTCGCGAGGGTGCCGCCAATATCCTCATAGTAAGTGGTGTGAACGCAAGAGCAGAGCTAAAGGATATATTCCCCGATGGTCTTAAGAGGAGAGTTTCAAGGCGTATACTACTTGAGAAAAAATCAGAGAATACTTACGAGAACGCCGTTGAGGTTGATAAAATCGTTAAAAAAAGAGGTCTTCACTCCATCATACTCATAACATCGAGTTATCATATGAGGCGCGCATTATTTGTAATGAGGGAGGTCTTGGGAAAAGACGTTAAGATACACCCTCTTGGAGTTTCTTCTGTGAATTATGATGATAACAGGCTGTGGGCAGAGAAGAATCTTCTATTAAACCTCTCGGAGTTTCTGAAATTTACATGGCTGCGGCTCTCTTTTGCCTCAACTCATCTAATTAATGCGCTCTTACTTCATCTTTAATATGGAAGTCCCGTACTTGTTTTTGTAGATTAAGGCAAGCTTTTTACCATTGCCCGTTGCGTTAACCCTTTTTCCCGGAGTTAAACTCTAAACACTCGTACTCTCACCGGGGGCGAGTATACGCACGTCGGGCTCCTTTCCCTCAAGTGCCCTCTTAAAGTCCTCGGGATCCTGTCTGATTACATCAAAGGTATTGTAGTGCATGGGAATAGCCACTGAGGTCTTTAGCAAAACAGCCGCCCGTGCGGCGTCGTCTATACCCATAGTAAAGTTATCTCCGATAGGCAGCAGTGCGATGTCTATGTTATTAGTCTCTCCAATGAGTCCCATGTCTGAGAATAGCCCCGTATCCCCTGCGTGGTAGAGACTTACGCCATCCATGGTCACGATGACTCCGCAGGGGTTGCCAAGGTACACGTCGTCTGCTGATGAGCTGTGGTGCGCGATGGTAAGCTTTACGCGGCCAAAGGGAAAGTTAAAGCCACCGCCGATATGCATGGCATGGCCCATTGCGCCTTTTGCCATACAGTAGTTTACGAGTTCAAAGGTTCCGATTACAGGGACTTTGTTCTTTACTGCTATCTCAACGGCGTCTCCGAGGTGGTCTGCGTGACCGTGTGTTACGATAACGGCATCAACGGTAACGTCCTCAGGGCCTATATCCGCCTGAGGATTACCCCTTAGGAAGGGGTCGATTATAAGACTCTTATCACCTGATTGCAGGGTAAAGCAGGAGTGTCCGTGGTATATTATCTTCATAATATAACCTCACTTTTTTGGGTTTAAGAAGGCCTTTATTTATTAAAGGTTATCCTCTTTGCGCCAAGTAGCAGGCAGGAGGCATCGGGGTAATCTGATGTAATGGGCTCCCCTGAGGCTACGACGAGGATTCTGGCGCCTTTGTCAAAGTAGTACCCCTTGCCTATCTCAAAGGTAAAGCGCGCCGTTCCGCCGCGAAGTGATAGTTCTCCCGAGGTGACAACTGAGCTCGTATCAATCACTCTGCCGTCGGGCGCAACGAGAAAGGCCTCTATATAAAGGCCGTAGTATTCATCTCTTTTTTTGTTCAGTAGACGAATTGAGAGGGGCAGCGTATCTATCTCAACTCTGCCTCTCACTTGAAGAATAGGCAGCATGTCTCTGTACAGAAGGCTTGTAGAGAAGTGAAAGGTTGTAATGTCGTCTGCGAGTACGGCAAAATCTTCAATGGGTCTGCTGCTGCCGCATACGCGAAGATAAGAGGGAAAGAGTTTATTAAGGGAAGGCGCGTACCAGACACTTGATCTTCTAAGACTCAATGGGCTTTTGGCCCGAGCGTTTCGTGTGTACGCTTCTTTAAGGGCGCAGTCTTTTAGCAGTGCGATGCTGCCACCTGAACCCTGTCTGCAGTATCTGTAAATATCATCAGGCACGGGGTTGGAGGCTAGCCAGGCCTTTGCCGCTGCCTCATTAGCCTCACAGCTCGCAAGTGATTTATGAAGGGCCCTGTAATTATCCTCGCAGTAAGTCTTTACCGACGCCTTTGCAGATGAAGTCAATCCGGTGTTTATTGAGAAAATACTTAGTAGAACAATTATAAAAAATCTCATCTCAGACCTCGCTTTATTTAAATGATTAATGAATGAGTGAGTTAAAACCCTATTATCTGAAGATTCTCTGCTCTTAAAATGGCAGCTGTCACGCCGCTGCCCTCTCGAAGTTTTGCGCCTTTGTCTAAATTAGAGGTCTCTGTGTATATATGATTTACACCGCACGATGGGCTGCCCTCTTTTAATATGGCTATCTTGGCCTTAGTCTTACGCGTAAGCCATAATACAGCCTCTGCGCCCTGAATAAAAGCCTCTGTAACATCTCTGCCCCTGTTATCTATAACCTGCGCAGTACCGAGCAGTACGTCCTCGCCGGTGCCGCCTCTTATGCAGGCAGGTGCGCGCGGCGTTTCGAGGCCGCCCATCTGCTCGGGACATACAGGCAGTATATATGAGCCCCTGTCCTCCAGGGCGTCTATGGCCTCTGTGGCCCTCTCAATACAGGCATCATTGCCGTTATACCTCGACTTAATGCCAAGGAGACAGGCGCTGACAATAACAGGACTCTTGCTACCCATAGGGGCGCTGCACTCTGACATTTTATTCTTCAAAAATAGAAGCTGCGGGGTTTTCCAGGGCCATATGAGAATTAATAGCGGCCTTCTTACGTAAGACTACCCGTCTCTCTACTACCTCTACGCTGCCTGCTGCGATAAGGCTTATTGCCTCTGGCAGAATGCGGTGTTCTTCACGTAGAATTCTTGCGCTAAGGCTCTGCTCTGTATCATCGTCAAGTAGAGGCACAACGGCCTGAATAATAATAGGGCCTGTATCAAGGCCTTTATCGACAAAGTGTACGGTACAGCCCGAAAATTTTACGCCATGCCTTATGGCCTTCTCATGTACATGCAGGCCCGTAAATGATGGGAGCAGGGCAGGGTGAATATTTATAATCTTCATTGGAAAGGCGTCTATGAATGATTGACCAAGCACTCGCATAAAACCAGCCAATACGACAAGCTCTACATTGTTAGCCTCAAGAATCCTTCTAAGTTCGTCGTCAAACTCAGCTCTTGAGCTGTAGTCGTCTTTTAGTACAAGGGCGTTGTTAATGCCCTGAGTCTCGGCGCGTTCAAGCGCTCCTGAGCCCTGGCGGTCGCTTATTACTACCTCAATAGAGGCCTTTAAAAGACCGCTCTCTATGGCGTCAATAATACACTGCAGATTTGTTCCCGTTCCTGATGCAATTACACCAAGCCTCAGCATAGGGAGACCTCAGCCGCGCGGCCCATTAAAAAACCACCTCGCCTCTAAACTCCACTGCCTCTTCACCTGGTTTCTTTCGAGCAATCTCTCCAATAAGAGAGGCCTTCTCACCTGACTTCTCAAGTGCTTTCATAATAGCTGCGCTCTCTTTTTCAGCGGCGATAATGACAAAGCCGATACCGCAGTTAAAGGTGCGAAGCATCTCGCGCTCACTTACATCACCGCCGCTCTGAATAAGGTTGAAGATTGGCGGTACGGGCCAGCTGCCTCCCTTAATAACTGCCTTTACACCGTCTGGCAGTACGCGCGGTATGTTCTCAATAAAACCGCCCCCTGTAATATGGGCCATGCCCTTTAGGTTGAACTTACGGCAGACCTTTAGAACAGGTCTTACATATATGCGTGTAGGCTCCAGAAGGGCCGTACCAAGTGAGCGTCCCTTTAGGCCTTTTATGCGTTTTTTAATATCAAGGCCGAGTTTCTCGAAGAGGACTTTTCTCGCAAGTGAGAAGCCGTTACTGTGAAGACCGCTTGAATGCAGGCCGATAATCACGTCACCGTCTTTTATTCTCGTACCGTCTACGATTTTTTCCCTCTCAACAACACCAACGGCAAAACCAGCAAGGTCGTACTCTCCTGCCTTATAAATCCCCGGCATCTCTGCTGTCTCACCGCCTATGAGGGCGCATCCCGCGTCTACGCAGCCTGCGGCAACGCCCTTTACCACACGGGCGGCCTGCGCTCCTTTTAGTTTACCTGTGGCAAAGTAGTCGAGAAAGAAGAGGGGCTCGGCCCCTGCCGTAAGTATGTCATTTACGTTCATGGCAACAAGGTCTATGCCTACAGTAGAGTCCTTACCTGCCATAAAGGCGACGATGAGTTTTGTGCCCACGCCGTCAGTTGATGAGACGAGGACTGGGTCTTTAAGCCCCTTGAAGCCAGCGTCAAAGAGGGCGCCAAAGCCTCCGGGGCCGCCGTGAACCTCTTTACGCATGGTCTTTTTAAGCCCGGGAGTTATAAGTTTGACGAGTCGCTGACCCTCTGCGATATTTACGCCGGAGTCACGGTATGTAAGACCTTTATTTTTCATTGTGGCAATAGAATAATCTAATCATCACTTAAAGTCAATATGAGGCAGCAGCTGATTGGCGTATTTTTTTATCTTAGAATAAAGATTGAATTGCGCTATGGTATATTTTATATTAATAATTTGTAATTTTTAGCTCCAAAATCAGATAAAGGCCTAAAAAATAAGAATGAGTAAGAGACTAATACTTATTTCCAATGACGACGGCATACACTCAGCGGGCCTAAAGTGCCTGGCAGAGGCCGCTGAGGGCCTTGGCCGTGTGTTTATTGTTGCTCCCGACAGGGAGAGAAGCGCAGCGAGTCATTCACTTACCCTGCACAGGCCCCTTAGGGTGACAAAGACAGGTGTGGATACTTATGCCGTTGACGGTACTCCCACGGATTGCGTTACCCTGGCTGTTAACTCTATTCTTCCACGTACGCCTGATATCGTTTTATCAGGTATTAACATGGGGACAAACCTCGGCGAGGACGTTCTCTACTCCGGCACAGTCTCCGCAGCCATGGAGGGAACTATGCTTGCCATTCCATCTGTCGCTCTCTCCCTTGCCGCGCCCTTTGAACCTGCCTTTGAGTACGCTCGTTTATTTACACGCCGTCTTACGGCAGAGGTTCTGAAAAAAGGTCTGCCTGCCGATACTCTGCTAAATGTGAATATACCGAGCCTGAAGAAGATAAAAGGCCATAAAATAACGAGTCTTGGAAAGCGGTTTTATAACGACGTTGTTATAGAGAAGATAGACCCGCGGGGTAAAAAATACTACTGGATAGGCGGAGAGATGGATAGATGGGAGGGCGGGGAAAAGTCTGATTTCTACGCTCTTAAGGGCGGTTACGTCACGATTACACCGCTGCATTTTGATATGACTAATTACGACTCTATCGCGGGCATTGAGAGTCTTGTCCTTGAATAATCTTCTGCATAGGTTTTTTGTAGATAAGTATACATTTTGAGTTGAGAGAGTTATGGTAAATCCGCGCGGTATTCGCGTAAATAAACGTGATCCTTATGCAATTTCAAGGGCCCGCATGGTCAAGGATCAGCTCATAAGCCGAGGCATTACAGAGAAGCGTCTCTTGAAGGCTTTTTCTCTTGTGCCCCGTCATCTATTTGTCGAGGAAGGTATCTCTGCCAACGCCTACGGTGACTTCGCACTGCCAATCGGCGAGAAGCAGACCCTCTCACAGCCTTATATCGTGGCCTTTATGATAGAGGCCCTTGGGCTGACGGGAGATGAAAAAGTTCTCGATGTGGGCTCAGGCTCAGGGTATCAGAGTGCTCTGCTCTCTCTTCTTGTGGACAGGGTCTTCTCTGTAGAGAGGCTCTCTCGGATAGCCGCAAGATCAAGAAGGCTGCTTGATGATTTGCACTGCTCAAATGTAGTGGTAAGGGTAGGGGACGGCACTCTTGGCTGGAAAGAGGAGGCGCCCTTTGATGCCATTATCGTCGCGGCCTCGGGGCCTCATGTGCCAAAGGCCCTTCTAACGCAGCTTCGCCCGGGCGGCCGCCTTATCATGCCCATAGGCGGCGAGGATGAAATGCAGCGCCTTGTCCTTGTTACGAAAAAAGGAAAGGGCTTTGAGACTCAAGACCTTGGAGGCTGCCGTTTTGTAATGCTCGTCGGCAAAGAGGGCTGGCCGAGGTAATTTTTTTTAGACTACAGATAAAATCTTCTCTTTTAGTATAAGAGCTTATATAACGAGTTACAGATGATAAGAAATCTATATGACTGGGTCCTTGGCTGGGCGCATAAACCCTACGGCGCGGCGGCCCTATTCGCCCTGGCCTTTGCGGAGTCTTCTTTTTTCCCCATACCGCCTGACGTACTGCTTATCGCGCTGGCCCTCTCCATTCCACGAAGAGCCCTCTACTTTGCCGCCATAGCCTCAATCGGCTCCGTAGCAGGCGGGGCCTTTGGTTACGGTATCGGCCTTTATTTCATGAATTTTATAGGTAATCATATAATTAACCTCTACGGACTTACTGATAAATTTGATTATATACAGGGCCTTTACAGAAATTATGATGCCTGGGCCGTGGCCATAGCGGGCTTTACTCCAATACCATACAAGGTCTTTACCATTACCGCAGGCGCCTTTAAGATTAATTTTATCGTCTTTATTCTCGCATCTTTCATCAGCCGCTCGGCGAGGTTTTTCATCATCGCTCTGCTTATTAGAAGGTACGGCGTACCTATAAAGGAATTTATAGAGAAGTATTTTAATATACTTACGCTTATAGTCGTCCTCCTTGTTATAGGGGGTTTTATCCTTATAAAAGTACTCTTATAGGTAAGTCAATCTGCAAGAGGGTCATTATGCGCTCAGAGAGTAATAAAAGACTAATCGCCGTAATCGGCGGCGGTAAGTGCGACTCCTCTACCGCCAGGCAGGCTTATGAGGTGGGCAGGCTTATCGCAATGAGTGGCTACGGCCTTGTAAACGGCGGTCTTGGCGGTGTTATGGAGGCTTCTGCTGAGGGCTGCCTCTCTGTCGGAGGGTTAACAGTAGCGCTGCTGCCCGGCAGTGCTGCCGAAGAGGCCAATGAATTTATGAAGATTATAATTCCAACGGGCCTTGGGAGCATGAGAAACGAGATGATAGTACGCGCCTCAGAGGCCCTTATCGCCATAGGCGGCGAGTACGGCACTCTATCAGAGATAGCCCTCGGCCTTAAGGCAGGTAAGGCCGTTATCGGCCTCGGGTCCTGGGATATTAAGGGAGTTAAGACCGCAGAGTCGCCTGAAGAGGCCCTCTTAATGGCAATTAAGGCAATAGATGCAGATAATATATCCGCCTGAATACTAGGGTTTTTGTTATGAGAACAATGCGTAAGCTGATAACTAAACACTTTAAGAAAGACCTCAAGGGTACGGTGCTTATGCTGCTCCTTGCCGCTGCTATGACCTCGTGCTTTGGCGGCGGCGTATACCATACTGTTAGAAAAGGCGAGACGCTCTGGAGGATTTCACGTACTTATGATGTAAAGCTGAGCAGAATAGCGAGGGCCAACCACATAAGAGACCCCCGTGATATAGATACAGGCGTAAGGCTCTATATCCCCGGTGCAACGAGGGTAAAGAGAGTGCCTCGCGTGCAGGTGAGCAAAGTTTCTCATAAATCAGCCAAGAGAGAAGTTAAGAATATAAAAAAATACAGAGGTGGTTTCTTGTGGCCTCTTCGAGGTAAGCTCCTACATACCTTTGGCAGCAAGAACGGCATTAGAAACGATGGTATTGATATACAGGCAAGGGGAAGCAGTACTGCCGTGAAGGCCGCAAAAGACGGCGAGGTCGTTTATGTAGGCTCTTCCTACAGGGCTTACGGGAGTATAGTCATAATACGACACAGTGATGATATTTACACCGTGTACGCAAATAACAGGTCAAACTCCGTAAGAAGGGGCGAGAGGGTTAAGCGCGGTGAGATAATCGCAAGAGTTGGCTCCGGTGCGGGCAATGAGAACTTTATACACTTTGAGGTAAGAGAAGGAAAGCGACCTGTAAATCCGCTTTTTTTTCTACCCTGATTAATGTAGAGTTATAGTGCTAATAAAAAAAAGAGGAGAAGACAATGACGGAGAAGTTAAAGGAAGCAATAAGGAACATACCGGACTTTCCTAAAAAAGGTATCCTTTTTAAGGACATTACTACGTTATGCAGTGACGCGGTGAGCTTTCAGCGCACCGTTGATCTGCTTGCCCACAGATACATAGGCAAGGGCATTGAACTCGTAGTAGGTGTTGAGGCACGTGGTTTTGTAATAGGAGCTGCCCTTGCCTACAAGATAGGCGCAGGTGTAATTCTTGTAAGAAAACCCGGTAAGCTGCCTCATAAGACAATTAAAAAATCCTATTCCTTAGAGTACGGCGAGGACACTCTGGAGATTCACGAGGACTCATTTGAAGAGGGTCAGAAGGTAATTGTTGCAGATGATCTTCTCGCCACAGGCGGTACGGCAGGCGCCGTTGTAGAGCTTGTAAAGGGCATGGGAGCCGATGTCGTAGAGTGCGCCTTTATTATCGAGCTTGAGGAGTTGAAGGGCAGGGAAAAACTCGGCGGAAGCCCCGTATTTTCACTACTGAAGTACTAAGCCTTTTGTTAAATATCATTATTGATAGACGCAAAAAGGCCCTCATTAAGAGGGCCTTTTTTTTTATTTAAATATATAAGACTTTACGCCTCTAATCAGCGCGTTTTTCTTGATAAATATAATAACTCGGAGCTTAACTGCCATCAACGCTTACGCCGGCGGCCTTATTTCAGGAACTGAAGGCCCATCTTGAACTGGTTGTTAGCGGCCTTAGACCATCTCACCTCAGCTATGCATGGAACCTGTACATCAGTGTGTTTCAGCTCCATCCAGAGGGTGATGACCCGTCCGGGGTCAAGAACTTTCTCGCTTACGATACAGGCACCGGCGGAGCTGACATCGACTATGTCGGCATCAACAGGCTCGGAGTTCTGATCAAAGCTGTTTAGCTCGAACCAGCTTGGTTTGTTAAGCGCTGCGCGTTGGTATCCTCTGTCAAGCATAGTATCCTCTTGTAAGTTAACTCTTGATGATATAGGAACCTTATATCAAGTAGAAAAGAATGTCAATCCCCCAGATGTATGGGAATGTATTATTTCTTAAATAACGAGATTATAAAGGTGATAACAAAAAAGAGCGCGCAGAGCAGTATGAAGACAGGGCCGGGCGGAAGAGTGGCGACATTTGAGATAATTATCCCAAGTACGGCGGCGATTACGCCAAAACCCATGCTCCAACGCATGTAACCGGTTATGCTCTTTGATATGTTCTTTGCCGAGGCGGCAGGCACTATAACGAGAGAGCCCATCATAAGGGCGCCTACAAAACGTATGCCCTGGGCCACGGCTACGGCGAAGATGAGCAGATATATCAAGTCGTATATCTTAGTATTAATTCCAACGGAATGGGCTATCTCAGGGGAGATCATATTAAGGGTAATTATCTTATATATCTTTAATACAACGGCGATAAGCAGGAGTGAGATGGCTATTGAGATGAGGGATTCAATCCAGCCAAGTTCAAGGACATTTCCAAAAAGGGCCTCAAGGAGCTCATGCTCAGGCGTAATAAGGGCGCCAAGAGCGAGGCTCGCCGTAAAAAAAACACCAACGATAGTGTCTATGGGCAGAGATGATTTATTCTGCACCGTCCATATACCGGCTACAGCGAGGAGGAGAAAAGCAAGGGCGCCAAGAAAAGGGTTTATGTTAAGTAGCAGGGCTATGGCTATTCCAGGCAGCGCTACATGAGAGAGGGCGTCTCCAACAAGGGCCATTCTCTTTAAGACGGCAAATGAACCAAGCAGAGAGGCCGCCGCGGCAACAAGGGCCGATACGATTATGGGCAGGATAATACTGTGCATACTCTTAAGTTGTCCTCTTGCCCATTATCAAGGGTGCCTGTGCTTAAAAAAAGCGTTATCTCCGCCGTAGAGACCTTGAAGCTGCTCGGGAGTAAGGACTTCTCTTGGTCTGCCGAAGCAGAGCTTGTCTCTATTCAGGCATAATACATGGGCGGCATGTGAGTATACAACATTGAGGTCATGTGAGACGAGAATCACAGTAAGGCCGAGGTTCTCATTTAGATGGGTAATCATATTATAGATGGATTCCTGACCGGCCACATCGATATCCGCTGTGGGCTCATCAAAGAGAAGGACGTCAGGCTCACTGATAACAGCCCAAGCCACAAGAACTCTCTGACGCTGCCCAACGGAGACCTCGCCAAAGCCCTCATCAAGTATAGAAGTATCGAGCTGAACATAATTAAGCACTTTTTTAATGCTCTCTTCAGAGGGGGTATTGCTTCGCAGTCTGAAAAACTCCCTTACCGTAAGGGGTATATCAGTCTCAATATCAAGGCGCTGAGGCACATATCCCATTCGAATGCCGGGTTTCCATTTTATCGTACCTGTTGAGGGCAGCAGACCGAGAAGGGCCTTTAGAAGCACAGTCTTGCCTGCGCCGTTAGGGCCGATAATAGCCATAACAGAGGCCTTCTCAACATGAAAGGTCATGTTTTTCAGAACCACTTCGCCGCCGATTTCAAGGCTCAGGTCTTTTACCTCAAGTAGACTCATAACGATATAGTATCATACCTAAGAAAACTCTCTGTCAAGATTTTATTTTAAAAACCGCCTATTTTTTTATTCGTTACAAATAAAAAAGGGGTGGAATTAGCCCTTGACACATATCTCACCTTGTAATATAGTAAGTACTTACTCACCAACGTAGAGAGAAGGATTATGATAAAAAAAAGACTGACAGGCAAAAAAAGAAAAGACCAGATAGTCCGTGTAGCGACGAACCTCTTTGTGAAAAAGGGTTTTAAGGGTACAACCACAAGAGAGATAGCCCGTAAGGCCGGCATTAGCGAGGCCGTAATATATAAATATTTTTCCAAAAAAGAAGATCTCTATAAGGCCATTATAGCCGCAAAGTGTGATGACGATCTCGGCAGAAGCCGACTTCTCAGCTCTCTTGAGGGCAAAAAGGGCAGAGAACTCTTTCATGAGCTCGCACTCTTTCTCATTACCGAGAACTCAACGGATCAGACCCTTATGAGGCTCCTTATGCAGAGCGCCCTTGAGCAAAAAGAGCTCTCAGAGGTTTTTATTAATTTAAAAGGGCTTGAGTTAATTGAGCTTCTTGAGACGAATATTAAGGCCCTTATAAAAGAGGGTACCTTTAAAGACATGGACTCCGGCCTCGCGGCGAGGGCTTTTTTAGGCATGATACTGCACTTTGTTATGTGTCAGGAGATATACGGGCTTAAAAAACACTTTAAACGCACCACAGCTGAGGCGGCCGCGACCTTTGTGGATATCTTCTTTGACGGCATCAGCAGGAGGTCTTAATGAGAGTAGAGCTTTTAAGGGCGGTAAATAGCGCGCAGCAGCCTTCTATTAATGGCGGTCTTCGTTACTTATCACGTTTTATACTAACATTGGTCTTAATAACAGGGCTGCTCGGCAGCGTCTCTATTGCGGCGGAGTCAGAGGGCGAGGCGCCGCCAAGTGGAAAGGCCTTATCATTAAAAGACGCATACCGCCTCTCCGTACAGAGTCATGAGGACGTAAAGATAGCTGGCAATGATGTGGAGCTTGCAAGGTCGGATATAAGAAAGTCTGACGCGGCTTTTTTACCGAGCATTACGGCAGAGGGCAGTTTTGAGAAATTTACGACGAATAAGAGGGCGAGCGGTTTTCTTCTTCAGCCTGATAACAGCAGGATACTCAACCTTAACGTAAGCCAGCCCGTTTTTAGCGGCGGGGCCTCATGGCACGGACGAAAAGCCGCCATATTATCTATGAAAAAATCGAGAGAGGGGCTAAAGGCAGCGGGCGAGTCCATTATGCGTGATACTGCAAGGGCCTTTTTTAGTGTGTTGAAGGCCGAGAAAGAGGTGGAAATAGAGCAGGCTTCGTTAAAAAGGTCACATGAGAGAAAAGAGGTCGCCGCGGCGAGGTTCGAGGTTGGCGAGACTACAAAGACGGATCTCCTTCGCGCCGAGTCCGAGGTGGCAGGCGCCGAGGCCGCCCTTATAACCGCGAGGAGCAGCCTTCGTAACGCAAGAAATATTTTTAGGCGTTTTGTCCCCCTTGCCGGAGAACTGCGCCTTAAAGACCCGAGTATTGAGGCTGATATATCACTTAACCCCAGAGGGCTAATCAGGACAGCTTACAAGAACAGGCTCGACCTCACTCAATCAGAGCTTGATAGAGAAATCGCAACTATGGAGGTAAAAAAGGCCTGGTCAGGCTTTCTTCCTACTGTAAGGGTTGACGGAAACTATATCCGAAGAGACAGAAACCCCTCTACGAGTTTTCTCCTGAAAGAATCTATCTCGGCAACGGCTATTGTCTCATACCCTCTATTCGAGGGCGGACTTCGTATGGCCGAGTATAACGAGGCAAAGACTAAGCTTAAGATAGAGGGGCTCAGGCTGCGCTCACTTAAGAGGGATATAGTCGTAGAGGTTCGACAAGCTTATAATGACGTCATGGAAAAAGAGGCCATCATAAAATCCCTTAAGAGGCAGAAAAAATTCGCAAAAGAGAACTACAAGATGGTATTTGAGCAGTTTAAGAGCGGTGTCGCCACAAACGTAGACGTAACTGATGCCAATACAGAGCTTCTAAGCGCAGACAGAAGCCTTATGAACGCGCGTTTTGACCTTGAGCTTGCCGTAGTAGAGCTTAGTTATGCAGTTGGAACTCTTCATAATGAACTTTAGGCTAATTTCTTCGTATAATGTAAGTATTATGGAGTCTCTCTCATGAGTGTACATTTAAGACGACTTACGCTGCTCCTTCTTATCTTCATGTTTTTATTCGCCACAGCATCTTTTGGCGCGCAAAAAGGTGCGCAAACACAGAAAAAAGGGCAGGGAAGAGGCGCAGGCCCTCCGCCTGCCAAGGTTATAGTATCAACGCTCCAGGCGGGTAAAATCTCACCTCAGTCCATGTTTACGGGAACCATATACTTTAAGGAAGTATCAAAAGTAGCCGCAGAGACCTCAGGCAAGGTTAAGACACTGTACATTGAGGACGGTATGAGAGTTAAGAAAGGTCACCTCCTTATCGCAATAAACTCGGCTATTCTGATTAAGGATATAGAGGCAAAACGAGCTTCTCGCGGCGAGGTTATTGCGGAGTTAAAAAAAGCCAGGAAGGACATGAGCCGCGCCGAGCCGCTTTATAAGAAAAAACTCCTCTCAGAGAAGGATTTTGACAAGTACAGATTCGCCGTAGATGGCCTGAAGAACCGTTCACTCTCGCTAAAGGCCGAGATAGAGCGCCTTGTCATTGAGCGCGGTTATAAGTCCGTTCGCGCACCCTTTAACGGCATTGTGATGAGAAAAAAAGTTGAGCGCGGAGACTGGGTAAACCCCGGGTCAGTCGTTGCCACACTTGGTAATAACAGCGAGATGTACCTTGTGGTGAACGTACCTCAGGACGCGCTGCCCTTTATTAAAAAAGGCAATTCCCTAACTGTATACACCGGAGGCCGCGGTTATAAGGCCGTTGTTCACGCAATAGTGCCAGAGGGTGATATCCGCACACGAACCTTTCCCGTAAAGCTTCTCATAACCGAGAACGCCGCGAACCTTTTTGAGGGCATGGAGGGTAGCGTACGCCTCCCTGTTGGTAAAGAGGTAAGCGGACTTACGATTAACAGAGAGGCCCTTACATCTGTTATGGGTACGCAGGCCCTATACGCCGTAATTAAGGGTAAGGCCGTGATGATACCTGTAGGAGTGACGGGCTATAAGGGTAAGCTCGCGGGAATTAAAGGCGCAGGCCTAAAGGCAGGCATGAAGATAGTAACAAAAGGAAACGAGAGGCTAAGGCCCGGGCAAGGCGTAATTATAATGAACAAGAGTAAATAAGAGTACCGTGGATACAGTAAAATTTGCCATAAAAAAACCTGTTACCGTAATCGTGGGCGTTATATTTGTCGCTCTCTTCGGTCTTATTGGGCTCTTTTCCATGCCCTATCAGCTAAGCCCAAATGTGACTACGCCTGAGATAGCAGTATCTACGGCATGGCCCGGGGCTACGCCCTTTGAGGTTGAGCGCGACATAATTGAGGAGCAGGAGAAGGTCTTAAAAGGCATAGCGGGCCTGCAGAGCATGGAGAGTACGTCTTTTGATAACCTCGGCACTATTACCATGCGTTTTACCATCAAGACTGACGTTGATGACGCGCTGCTTCGCGTCTCCAATAAGCTGAACGAGGTACGGCACTACCCGCAGAATGTGGAGCGCCCTGTTATTAACGCAACAGGCACGGAGACCTCTCCCGTAATATGGAATATCCTAAAACCCCTTCCAGGGAACACTCGTTCCGTTTATTCTTACAGGACATTTTTTGAGAACGAGGTGCGCGCACGCCTTGAACGAGTCGAGGGAGTTGCTGACTTAATGGTAGCCGGCGGGCAGGAAAAAGAGATGCATATCGTTATAAATCCGTCACGTCTTGCATCATTTGGCATTACTATCACAGAGTTATCAGCAAAACTCGCCGCCGATAATATAAACATCTCAGCAGGCACAATGGGTGTTGGACGAAGGGATTTTCGTATACGCACTGTTGGTGAGACGCGCACGCCTGGTGAGTTGGCAAAAATTGTTATAAGAGACACCGGTCAGGAACGAACTCTTCTAAGTGATATCGCAGAAGTCTCATACGGTTTTGAAAAGGCCAGAGTCGCCATGTTCCAGAACGGTGACGAGGGTATCGCCGTTGGCATAAAACCAGCCCCTGATGCCAATATCCTTGAGCTAACGGACAGAGCAGAGGTCGTTATAAAAGACCTTAACAAGGGACTGTTAAAAGACAACGGCCTGACCTTTACGTGGGTATACGACCAGCGCCCTTATATTAACGGCGCAATCGGCCTTGTAAGAAAAAACATGCTTATCGGCGGCGCGCTGGCCATTATCACTCTTCTTGTTTTTCTCGGAAGTTTCTCCTCAACACTTGTCGTGGCCTTTGCCATACCTATAAGCGTAATCGGCACCTTTCTCTTTATGAGCCTCCTTGGCCGTAACCTTAACGTCGTGAGCCTCGCTGGAATCAGCTTTGCAGTAGGTATGCTCGTTGATAACTCAATAGTAGTGCTTGAGAACATCGACAGACACCTGCACATGGGAAAGACTGCCTTTAAGTCGGCCTATGACGGCACAATAGAGGTCTGGGGCGCTGTCTTGGCCTCTACGCTCACTACAGTGGCCGTCTTTTTGCCTGTTATATTCATGAGCGAGGAGGCAGGGCAGTTATTTCGAGACATTGCCCTTGCCATCACCTTCAGCGTAGCCATAAGCCTTATTGTCTCCGTCACCGTAATACCCATGCTCTCAAATAAACTTTTATCCTTTACTAATACAAAGAAGACTATAGAGAAGAAGAGTAAAGGCGGCCTCCTTACTTCTTTTGGAAGCGCTCTTACAAGTGCCTACATGGGCCTTGTAAGCACTGTAATAAGCAGCGCTCTTACACGTATTATAGCTATACTAATCGTACTTATCTTTGCCGGAGGCTCCGTATTTTTTCTCATGCCCAAGATGGAGTACCTGCCCCAGGGCAACCGAAACCTCTTAATGAATATCCTTATCCCGCCCCCCGGAGTATCCTATAAAGAAAAGCGGGATATATGGACAAAGAACATCTTTAAGACCATAGAGCCGCACCTCCATAAAGAGGCGGGAGGCCTGCCGGCGATAAAACATACATTTTACGTTGGTTCCGCTCAATTCACACTATTCGGGGCTATCTCGGAAGAGGCCTCAAGGGTACGCGAACTTATTCCGCTCTTTAGAGGCGCTATCTTCAACGTACCGGGTTTTTTCGGCATTAGCACGCAGGCGAGCATTTTTCAGACACGTCTTGGCAGAGGGCGAACTATTGATGTGGACTTTAGCGGCCCTGATATTAACCGTCTTGTTATGGCAGCGGGCATGATGTACGGTATACTGAAAAAAGAGATACCTGACGCCCAGCTTCGCCCCGTGCCCTCCCTTGAGATACTATTTCCTGAGGTAAGAATCAGACCAAAGCGTGAGAAACTTCGCGCCGTTGGTATGAGCGTACGTGATCTTGGAGTTATAACAGACGTACTTATGGACGGTAGAAAGATAGCTGACTTTAAACCAGAGGGAAGTAAAAAAATAGATCTTATCCTCAAGACTTCCGAGGACAATATAACCACCCCTGAGGCCCTTTACAGGGCGCAGATTACTACGCCCTCAGGCAAGGTCGTACCCTTATCATCACTATCCACCCTTGAGCGAACGAACGGCATTACGCAGATACGCCACCTTGAACGTGAGAGAACCATTACCCTGCAGGTAACACCGCCGCGGTATATGCCCCTTGAGATGGTAATGGAGGCGATTGATAATAAGATTATCCCCGGTGTAAGAGAGGCCGGTATTTTGCAAGGGATAGACGTAAGGCTTAGCGGCGCCGCCGATAAACTAACTCAGATGAGAGAGTCGCTGCAGTGGAACTTTATCCTCGCCGCCCTCATTACATATCTGCTCATGTCGGCGCTCTTTGGTAACTTTATCTACCCCCTTATCGTCATGTTCACCGTACCCCTTGCCGCCGCAGGAGGTTTTATCGGATTAAAGCTCGTAAATATCTTCATCGCTCCATCTCCACTTGATATACTTACGATGCTCGGCTTTATAATACTCATCGGAGTTGTGGTGAATAACGCCATACTCATCGTCCATCAGTCTCTTAATTTTATTCGTAATGATGCTATGGAGCATAAAGAGGCCGTGCTTGCCGCTACGCGTACTCGCCTTCGCCCAATATACATGAGCGCTTTCACAAGCCTCTTTGGTATGCTTCCCCTTGTCGTAGCCCCGGGGCCCGGCTCTGAGCTTTACAGGGGCCTTGGAAGCGTTGTCCTTGGCGGCCTTGCCCTCTCTACGTTATTTACAGTAATCGTCATACCCGCCCTTCTTATGTTTGTTATCAGAATGGAAAAACCAGCCCTTGCAAAGTCCGGTTCTGATAGAGACTAACCTTATTTTATCCCTTTAAATTCATCTGATTTATGCTAATATCTCTTAAAGTATAATTCACAGGATAGCGTTGCATTGATCTTATAAAAAAAGGAGGCTCTCTTAATATGAATAAAAAATCCGCTCTAAAGGTATTTCTTTCCCTTATCGCTCTATCTTTTCTCTCTATAACTGTAATCATTCCACATGCCTTTGCCACGGGGCTAAAAAAAGTAGTGGCAGTATCGCGTTTTGAGAACAAGACCTCCTACGGCACAGGCGGCGCCTGGAATATTGGTAGCGGCATGTCAGATCAACTCACAGACGCCCTTACCGCAAGCGGCCAGTTTGTTGTTCTTGAGCGTCAGACTCTTGGAGATGTTATCGGCGAGCAGGATCTTGCGGCGAGCGGGCGAACTATGAAGTCCAAGAGCGCGCGAACAGGCAAGATAACAAGCGCACAGATACTGATTAAAGGCGCCGTAACTGAGTACGCAAGCTCAAGCAGCGGCAGCGATACCGGCGTCTCTGTAATGGGCGTTCGCGTAGGCGGCAGTAAAAAAGAGGCCCATGTAGGTCTTATAATCCGTCTCATAGACACTACTACAAGCGAGGTACTTGTCTCAAAACGTGTTGAGGGAAAAGCAAAATCAGGTGGTTTCAACTTGGGGCTGAATATTAAAGGCGTTGGTTTTGGCACAAAGGCCTTTAAGAAAACTCCTCTTGGAAAAGCCACGCAGATGGCTATTGACAGCGCTGTTGAGGCTGTAGCCGAAGGACTAAGAAATATCCCCTATCAGGGCAGGGTTATACTGGTAAAGGGCGGCAGCGTATACCTCAGCGCAGGTACACGCACGGGAGCCTCAGTTGGAGATGAGTTCACCGTGTACTCTCTTGGTGAGGAACTCGTTGACCCTGACACGGGAGAGATGCTTGGCTCAGAGGAAGAAAGACTCGGCAAGGTAAAGATATTCAGTGTAAAGGAAAAGTTCTCCAAGGCGCGTGCCGAGGGCACCCTAAATGGAGTTGAGAAGGGTAATATTATACGCGCGCAGTAACATGCATGAGAGATGGCAGTTTCCCATATATGAGGAGGAAAAAATGATTAGAGTTCTTATTGCCCTTGTATTTATCATAGGCCTTGCCACGATGTACGGATGTGAGACTGTAAACAAAGGCGCTGAAAAAGGCGGCGAGGCCGTTGGAAAGGTAATGCGAGTCCCGAATTCTGCCTCTTCAGGAGCTGCAGAGGGCTTAAGGGGTAAACCGCAGTCCAATCCCTACAAGAGGTGAGGGCGCAGAATTTTACGCGAATTATATTCTATTTACAGTGTATGGGCATAGTTGATTGCGCCTGAGAGCATATAACATGGTATACGAAGGATTTATTTAGATAAGGGCTGTTATAAATCGGGGATATGCTGACGTATTTTCGCGGTGCAGGGGGCTTTTCACCTGATGGGAGGCTCTTATCTGAACCAGATCTCACCGCCCGTGCCCGTCTTGCCGCCGCTCTCAAAGGGGGATTTATCTACAATAGGTACGGGGCGCAGGCGCTTGCCGCGGTAGGTCTCATACTTCAATGTGCCGCGCAGCGTCTTTAACTTCTTTTTTTTCAGGGCCTTTAATGTTCTTATTATGCGGTATATCTGTCTTTTATCAGATGACTCCTCTCTTAACTTCTGTACAGTCTCTATCTGCGCATCACTGTAGCCGTTAACTATCTTAAATATCTTATCGTATCTATTCCGGCCGGGCTCGTCTACCCAGCGAATTGTCTGCAGCTCGGAGATAGTCTTATCTTTACGCCTGGCCATCTCTTTTAGTGCTTTTTCAACCTTTTCCCTCTCTCCAAGGTCTCGCGTAATATACATGGTCTCGTCATAAAAACCATCTACAAGGAACATAGCCGTCTTGACGCTTCCCATCTGCGCCTTTACCGCAGGGCTGAGTAGAAGAGTACAAATAGTAATCATCAGGAATGTAATAAATATTTTACGCATAAAATGAGTATATAAGGAGATTGGCACGCTGTCAATGGAAAGAGTCAAGGGATTTCATTCATTGTTAAAGCAGGGTATTTGTGATAAAAAATCTCATGACTAAGAAAGAAGAAAAATTATTCATCATAGACGGCACAGGCCTCGTCTACAGGGCCTTTCATGCCATACCGGATACGCTTAGTAACTCAGAGGGCCTCCATACCAACGCAATATACGGCTTTACTCAGTCAATAACGAAGATATTAAAGGATTTTTCACCTGAGTATATAGCTATTTGTTTTGATATGCGCGGGCCCACCTTTCGCCACGTTGAGTACGAGGGTTATAAGGCCGACAGACCGCCTATGCCCGATCTACTCAGCTCTCAGCTCCCATATATAAAAAAAATTCTCGAGGCCTTTAAGGTCGCAGTCCTTGAGCGTCAGTCTTTCGAGGCCGACGACCTTATCGCAGCACTTGCCCTAAAGGCTTCTCGTGAAAATTCAGGGCTTAAGAGATATATTATCTCAAGTGATAAAGACCTATATCAGCTCGTAGGTGAGGGAGCTGTTATGCTTGATTACAATTCGGGTAAAGAGTATGAGAAAAAAGATGTTGTCGAGAAATTCGGCGTACCTCCAGAGTATATCCGAGATATGCTCGCACTTGCGGGAGACTCATCTGACAATATACCCGGTGTAAAGGGGGTTGGAGTAAAGACAGCTGTTAAACTTATCAATGAATACGGTGGTCTTGAGGATATTTATAATAATATAGATAATATAAAAGCCGTCAAATTAAGGGAGAAACTCGTTACAGATAAGGACAAGGCCTTTCTCTCGCTCTCCCTTGCTACGCTTCATGTTGATGTTGACCTTGGCGTGGAAGTAGAGGAGCTTAGATACGAAGGTGCTGATTATGAGAGACTCGCCGCGCTCCTAAAAGAGCTTGAATTCACCAACATGCTAAAGGCCTTAATCTCATCAAAGAGCGAGAGTCAGAGTGATGAAGATGAGGATAAATATGAATACTCTTCCTTAAGTGAGGAGCAGATGCCTGCCTTTTTATCGGAAATAAAGGAGATCGGTACTGCGTCCATATCGTTGCTAAGTGAGAGCGATAAGACAATATCAGCGATTTCCATCGCCGCAACATCGCAGCGCGCCTATTTTATTCCCCTTAAAGACGCCCTTGGCGGCGATATAAAGTGGGCATTTGATCTTCTTGATACTATCTTAGAGGATAAATCCATTCGTAAAAACACAGACAGCTCAAAGGGCCTCTTTAGATACGCAGTCTCGCGCGCTCTAAACGTTAAGTCTATCCTCGGTGATACGACAATTGCCTCTTATCTTCTTAACCCATCAAAGGCAGACCACCGCGTAGAGGCTCTTGTCTTTGAGTTTTTCTCAGAGATAGTAAATGGTATTGATTTAAAGAAATTCAACTATAGGGATTTATGTATAAAAGCCTGCAATATTAACTTATTATCAGAAAAACTTGACGTTTTGCTTAGCGGAGCGGGTCTCTATGGCCTTTACCGTGATATAGAGCTGCCCTTATCCGCCGTACTCGCCGCTATGGAGCTTTACGGCATTAAGGTAAAGGGGGCGCTGCTTCGAGATTTTTCAAAAGAACTTGAGATAAAACTCTCAGATATTCAGGACTCTATCTTTAAGAGCGCAGGCACGGAATTTAATATAAATTCACCAAAACAGCTCTCTGAGGTCTTATTTACAAGGCTTGCTCTAAAACCCGTTAAGAAGACAAAGACGGGTTTTTCCACTAACGAGGCGGTGCTGAAGAAGTTGTCAGACGCCCACGAGGTGCCTGCTCTTGTGCTTGGCTACCGTGAGTTATCAAAGCTGAAGTCCACTTACGTTGACGGTCTGCTTGAGCTTATTGACTCCTCGACAGGCAGAATTCATACTACCTTTAACCAGACAATTACAGCAACGGGACGGCTCTCAAGCTCGGCTCCTAATATGCAGAATATTCCGCAAAAAGGCGCCCTGGCAGGGCGAATACGCGAGGCCTTCAGGGCAAAAGACGGTTATACTCTGCTCTCTGCTGATTACTCGCAGATTGAGCTTCGACTTGTAGCCCACCTCTCTGGCGACCCAACTCTTATCAGCGCCTTCAAGAGAGGTGATGATATTCACAGCAAGACGGCGAGTGAGTTGTTTGGCTGCGACTCTGATGGTAAGGTATCTGCGGAGTTCAGGAGACGGGCCAAGGCAATAAATTTTGGTATTATCTACGGTATGGGCCCATACGGCCTCTCTATGGAGCTTGGAATCACTATGGACGAAGCCCGAGCATATATTGAGAGTTACTTTGCCCACTACGGTCATGTAAAGAAGTTTATGGACGATACTGTTACCGAAGCTGAGGAGCGAGGTTATACTGTTACGCTCTTTGGCCGGCGAAGGTTTGTTCCCGAACTTAAGAGCAGCGTAGAGCAGGTAAGAAACTCAGGAAGAAGAATGGCCATAAATACACCTGTGCAGGGTTCAAGCGCTGACATTATAAAGGCCGCCATGGTTAGCCTTCAGGGTTTGCTCACCAAGGACGGTTTTTCTTCACGAATGATCCTTCAGATACACGATGAACTTATCTTCGAGACAAGGCTTGATGAACTCGATACACTCGCCGCTCTTGTAAAAAAAGAGATGGAGGGTGTAATCGAGCTATCCGTACCGCTGAGAGTAAATCTCAAGTGCGGTGAGAACTGGTCTGACTCAAAGCCGCTTTAAGGCCTATCCCTTTAGGTGCGCCCTTAAATAATGCCTTGACCCCTTCTTCTTATCAATATAAAATCAAGTGTAAGATTATTCTAAAAGACTTAAAATGATCTCCTTTCTCACATGGGAAGTCATGTGTTTTATTTTACAGTCTTTTTATAGATTTTTTTTCTCTCATTAAAGCACCGTACTCTTAAGACGTTAAGAGTGCAACGAGACCACCCCTTACAACCGCCGCTCATATCTATTATTCACTCAGGTATCCATGAAAAAAAAAGTTAAGACCAGGTCCGGCACCTTTCTCGTCTTTTTATTCTTCTTTCTCGCCATTGCCGCGATTTCATCTGTTGAAGCCTATATATTCTATGGCAAGTTTACAAGCATTGATATACTTGACAACCTTCATAACAGAATTAATCATATAAGCAGGACTGTAGCAAAACTCGGCAATACCTTTGACATTGTTATTATCGGCGGAGGTCTGGAGCAGACTACTGTAAATATATTTCACAGTGATATTGAGCGTATTGATAAAGATATTAACGAGACTGTTAGTAAATACAGCACTACGAGATTCTTCTCCGGAAAGGATATGCTAAATGAAGACCTTAAGAAAATTCCTGTGGAATGGCGAAAGATTTATAATGACATAAAAAAATTATCTGCAGATATTCACCCCGACAAGCTGCTGCTCGTACATAACGATATTGATATCGATGTCATAGTCCTTGATGAGAGGCTTGACAGGATAAGCGCCGGGATAAACACGGCTCTTCAGAAGGTCTTAAGGGATACAAAGTTATTTCTTCTTGTTACCCTGGCGGCCTTTGTACTTATGCTTATATCAGCCTCCATATTTCTCTTTTCACGCTTTATCTCTCCGCTAAAAACATTTGAAAACGATGCTCTGCAGATACTCTCCACAAAGGGTAAGGCAAGTTTTGCGGAAAATATGGACGGCGTTGTTGGCCGTCTTGCCCATGTTTTTAATACGATACTTCAGGTGAACGCGCGGCGAACCATTGAGCTTGAGGAAACCCTCTCTCATATTACCTCTGAGCTGAAGGATAAAGAGAGCGCCATTGAGAACCTCGGCGCTTTTTTCACGGCAGCCGGCAGCTCCTTTGAGAGCAGCGCCCTTTATAAAGGGGCCCTCTCAAGGGTGCCGGGGCTTACGGGGGCCGCCGCAGTACTTCTGTACATAAAAGAAGACGGCGAGCTTGTGCTTAAGGCCTTTGTCACCGGCTCCGAATCTATCACAGGCGATGCGCCGCCGTTATTATCAACAACAGCAGCCCTGATTGGAGAGGGAGAGCTTGTAGAGGCCCCCTCTGCTCTACGCTCTATGGGAGCAAGTTGGCTTCGCTCTTTCTCAATTGGCTCTGCTGATGAGGGCTATTACGGCAGAGTTATCTTACTCTTTAATGAAAAACCCCCGCTAAAAGAGAGTGCTTATGTACGATCTCTTACCTCTGCCATTGGGACATTCGTCGTCTTCATTGAGAGACTTAAAGAGGAGCGTGAGAGCGGAAAAGACTGCCGCACCCTTATTAACCAGCTCCCCTTCGGCGTCGCAGTTTTTGGTAAAGACGGTAGATGTAAACTTGTCAACCTTCTTCTAAAGAGATTTCTCGGAGCTGCCCCTGATTTTGATTTTACAAGAGATTATACCTTCACTGACGATAATGTCTTTATCACTCAGGGCCTTGTGACAACAATTAAAAAGTCCTATGACGGTTTCATTACGGAGTTTATCATTAACTACGACCCTTACCTTGTTAAGCGTTTCGGCTTCATGGGCGAGTCCAGAGATCTTAAAATCAATGTCATTCCAATCTATGACCCTGATGGTACTATCTCCAAGATAGCCCTTTTATACAAAGACATTACCAACAACGACGTAAGTACTCCGCCTGAGGTAAAGAAGAGCTGATGAAGTGGTTTTTTAAGGATGTAAACATATCGCGTAAATTTGCCATCGTCTTTATTATCTTCCTCTTCTTGATAGGCTTTGGCGGATCCGTAGGTATTTATAACGCGACGCAGATTTTCAAGGTAACAAAGCGACTCTATATTAGTTCATTCAAGCGTCTTGAGTCTCTCTCAGGTCTTGAAGGAGAACTGCTCTCGGCACGTCAGGAGATATTTCTCTACGCCATGGTACGAGACCCCTCGACAAGGAGTTTTCTTGAGATACGAGTCTCAGAGCGTAAGAAGACTATGGACGCAATACTGAGAGACTACCTTGCCATGGGCCTCTCTGACGAGGACAAGGCCCTCTATGATTTAATGCTTAAGAGTCTTGATGACTTCTGGTTAGTCCATAACCGGGTCTTTGTTCTCTCTCAGGCAGGGGAGCGTGAAAAAGCTATCTCTACGATTCAGATGGAGGGCAACAAGACCTTTACTAGCGCGATGAACAACCTGACTACTCTTGTAGGAATGTCACGGGGAGGCGCTCTGTCTTCCTATGAGCGAAGCGGTTTTTTCTCACGTATTATTATCGCCGTAACCTTTGCCTTCACCATCTCAGCCATAGCTCTTGCCATAGGTCTCTGGCTCATGCTTAGACGCTCTATCGTAGCCCCTATTCTTGCTATTGAAAAATCAGCGAGATCCATTGCCTCAGGGGATTTTACGGGCCGTGTTCCCGTTATAAATGATGATGAAATCGGCTCTCTTGCCGTAGAATTTAATTATATGACAAAGAAGCTCCATGAATACTACACAAACCTTGAGAGCAAGGTAAGAGAGAGGACTGAGGAGCTTCGCGGGGCCAATGAAGAGCTGCAGGGTAAACACAAGGAACTTGAGCTTGCCAATATAGAGCTCAGCGAGGCAAGCAAGATGAAGAACGAGTTTCTCGCCAATGTAAGTCATGAGCTTCGAACCCCTCTTAACTCTATTCTGGGTTTTTCTGAACTTCTTGAGGAGAAGTCTTTTGGTGAGTTAAATGATAAGCAGGGTCAGTATGTACAGTTCATTCACTCAAGTGGTGAGCAGCTCTTAAGGCTTATAAACAACATCATCGATCTCTCCAAGATAGATGTGGACAAGATGGAGTTCATACCGGAGTTCTTTACAATTAACGAGGCCCTCGGCGAGGTGCTTGGTATTATACGCCCACTGGCCCATGAGAAGAATATAAGCATAAAGACGAAAATTGTCCCTGCTTCACCTAAGATGCGTGCTGATAAGGCAAAGTTCAAGAAGGTTCTCCTTAATGTCTTAAATAACGCCGTTAAATTTAACAGGCAAGACGGGAGTATTGAGATAAGCTGGCAGGTTACAGAGGAGACAAGAGCGAGGGGATTTAAGTCTTTTGTCACTTTTTCAGTGAAGGATACGGGGATTGGGATAAAGAGCAAAGACAAGGATAAACTATTTAATACCTTTAAGCAGGCCGATACCTCTTTTGACAGAGAGTACGATGGCATAGGGCTTGGCCTTGTCCTCACAAAGAGGCTCATTGAGCTTCACGGCGGGAGCATACGGTTCGAGTCGGAAGAGGGCAGGGGCAGTACTTTTTATCTAAAATTCCCCCAGGGAACTGAAGACATTGATCTGCCCTCCGTTACGGACTATATGCAGTTAGATGATAAGGGCGGCGGCAAACCTCTTATTCTTTTAGCCAGCGAGAGCCCTGACATAAACCATCTTATCATGGCATATATGGCCGATGGGCCTTATGAGATTCTTAGCGCCGCAGACGGCCTTGAGCTGCTGAAGATGTCCATTGAGAAACAACCATTTGCCATTATAATGGGTATTAGCCTTCACGGTAAGGACGGTTGGGAGGTACTAAAAGAGCTAAAGTCCAAGAGCGAGTCCTCACATATTCCAGTTATCGTAGTCTCTTCATCAGAGAACAGTGAACTCAGCCTGACCCTTGGGGCCATGGCGCACATAGGTAAATCTCTAAATAAGGAACGTCTATTTCAAGCCCTTAATTCCATCTGACGATACAAGACCATTCTTACAGGAGGTTAAATGTCCGATTCCAATGGAATAAAAGTACTTATCGTAGAGGATAACAAGATGAACATGACGCTCCTCAGAGATATCCTCTCTCTTAATGGTTATGAGATAATAGAGGCGCTTAACGGAGCCGAGGGCATAGGACTTGTAGCCGAGAAAACCCCTGATATTGTGCTCATGGACCTCCATCTACCCGGCATGGACGGTATAACAGCCACAAGGATACTCAAGGCCGATGAGCGCTTTAAGGATATACCTGTTCTTGCAATAACGGCCTCTGCCACAAATGCCGATAAGGAAAGAATTATAGCCAGTGGTTTTGATGGCTGCGTAACAAAGCCCATAGTGAGGGAGGTGCTTCTTGGAGAGTTAAGACGTTTTACAGGGCACAAAAATGTGCCCGTGAATTAAGAGCCCCTTACCTTACTTTTTTTCAGCTCCCCTATAATATCCTTTATCTTCCTGTAGTCTGCCGCCGCGCAGACGCCGCTGCCAAAACGTACCTTCTGATACAGCTCCGTAAGCTCACCGACACCGGGGCGGCTAACCCTTTGAGAGAACTCCATTGCAGTCTCTGCATTCTCTCTTTCAAGCCCTCTTTTTTTAAGAACTTTTAACATATCAAGATAAAAGGCAGGCGTCTTTGCAGCGTAAAGCAGTGCTTTTCGTGCTCTTGTTCTTATAATCAGTAGAGTAAGAAGGGCGATAAGCAGCAGACTGAGGAGGAGTTGACGGGCAGCAAAGGTGTACGCTCCGCTGCCCTGAAGTCCATCTTTTAGCGCACTTACAATATCTCTACTGCCTTCTTGAAAGGTAGAGGCGAGTTTCTTCTGATCCGTAGCAGTGAAGTTAACGACATACCTGTTCCACTTCAAGTGCAGGTAATCCATGTAATTGGAAAATTCCGTACCTCGCATAAGAGGAGAGAGCCCTTCTGACGGCGTGGCGTCAACGCGTACCCATCCGGCGGGCCAGGGCGCGTAGACCTCTGCCCAGCTGTGTGCGTCGCTCTGACGAACGATAAAATAATTGCCGCTCTTGTTCCACTCGCCCTCAAGAAACCCTGTAACTATGCGCGCGGGTATGCCAATGGAGCGGGCGAGAAGCACAAAGGCAGTGGAAAAATGCTCGCAGTACCCCTCTTTGGAGTAGAAGATAAAATCCTCCATAGGTGCTTTGCCCTTTGTTGACTTGGGGTCAAGGCTGTAAGTGTACTTACTCTTAAGGTAGCTCTTAAGCATAGCGGATTTTTCAACAGTTGAGCTACCCTTAGCCGTAATATCCAGGGCAAGTGTTTTAAGGCGTCTCTTGAAATCACTGTCAAGTGAAGAGATATCAGTTAACTCGGCAAGAGAGGCGGTATCGCTCATACTCTTTGCGGCAGGTGATGACCACACAGTGTACTCAATCCGTGTAAAAGGAGGGCTTGGCAGATAGATGGTACCTGAGGGATCAGTCCAGAGATTTTTAAATTTTCCAATGACTCGCAGCGCACGCGGCATGGCAAAGAGTACATTGGAGTCAAGGGGCTCGAGCAATATGCGCTCCTTTACAAGCTTGCCGCGCGGTCTTACGGGCAAGACAAAATCATCTGCCGTCTTCTTAACGAGTTGCTCTTTTTTATGCCCTCTGTGCCATGCGTGGCCGTCAAAAAGCGAGAGAGTAGTGCCGCGAAAGTACAGAGGTCCGTGTGGTCGTTTCTCTGTACCTGGAAAATCAACACGCATAATTACAGTGGGGTCTTTTTTAACAGGCCCAAGCACACCTGGGTCAACGGTATCAGAGAACCCCGCTATCTTAATGGCGTCCATGTTTTTCTGCTGAAAAAATCCCGCCTCCATTCGGGGAAGTATCATAAAAATAAGAAAAGTAATACTGATGGTAATAGTTGAGAGAAAGACAGCGTAGATGTTAAATTGCGTGCTGAGGATGCCGCGAGGCGGCTCTCCTTTGGAGTTTGACCCGCTCTCAAACTCTTTTTGTATGGTAACGGTTATCATGGCGAAGATGGCGCCGATGATAAAGAGCAGGAGGACAGGTAAGAACAATATGCTTACTGTAGAGGCCGCGGCGGCGAGTATCTGAAAAAATACTGTACCGTAGATAATGACGTAGTCTCTGTTGCCCCGCATATCATAGAGCTTGGCCGTAAGCAGTATGGTAAGTAAACGCGCGCCGCTTGCCGTAAGGTCACGGCCTACGAGGAAAAAATCCACGGCAAATACAACGACTATAAAGAGCGCTATGAAGTTCCATAACCCCGATGGTATAAGGCGGTTGTTCCAGTATCTAAGTACAAGACTTAAGGCTATACCGCCTCCCATGAAGACGATAAATAAGGGTTCAATATCACCAACAAGGGTAACGGCATAGAGGCCGAGAAAGGCCATGAAGTAGGTGATAATCAGCATGTAGTGAGAGAGTTTCATGCTTCACGCACCTTTATTGTAGGAGTTCCGGTGCCTGCGGGCTCTATAAGGGCGAGATATTCGAGGATTCTGTAAAAATGTGTGTTACCGGCCCCGTCGGCTACGTTTCCCGAGAGTGTCTCAAGGCCCACGGAGTAACCTCTCTCAAGAAGGAAGTTTATCGTACCCGCTGTCTCGTCTACCTTCTCCTCAAATAGCTCCTCTGCGTCAGCCTCACTCAGGTTCTGAAAGTTCACGATAAGACTCTTGTTGGCCTCTTCCTCAAACTCCTTTACCATGAGCGTATCCGCCCGTGCGGCGGACTTCCAGTGAATGTGACGGGCATCGTCATGCTCCGTATATGGACGGATATTATATAACTCAGAGCCTGAGCCGCGTTTACACCGAGACTCGCCCCTTGGAAGCAGTATGCCGTTATTGAGCCTCACATTTGAGATTGCCTTTACGGCTGGGTATACAATTATTTCACCGGGGTGCTTAATAATCTTTGATTTAAGAAAAAGACCGAATGGGAAGGTCGTGCTTATCTTAAAACCCTTTAGCTTAATAAGTCCGCGCGATGTAGCGGTACGAGCAGCAGTTGCGCTATGAACCTCACCTGCGCCTATCTTAACGACGTAAGAGTACTTTGAGAGCATGGCGCGACAGGGCAGTTCATAAAAACGGACGGAAATTGTGGGGATTATTTTTTTGCTGTTTTTTATAAGCAGGGTTGCTGCAAAAGGGGTGTCTTTAAAGACGGCCTTGGGCTGCTCTCTCTTTAAGACCAGCTTCTTCATGGTAAACTCCGACATAAGCCCGGAGATTATTATAAGTGATAGAAGTGTGGCGAGGACAAGATAGAGGAGGTTATTGCCTGTATTAATTGCAACCCCTCCCGTAACAAGGACTACGAGGATGTACCATCGTCCCTCGCGCGTAAGTCGTACGGAGCGTGAGAGGCGAAGCAGGCCTTGAGCGCGGCCCGGCAAGAGGTTATAGAGCCGCGGCAGAGGCGCGGTTATACTCTGGGGAATATTCATTGCTATACCGGTACAATGGCATTATCGAGGATGTCACGGAGAATGGCCGTATTTTCCTCCAACTCCTCACCATGTGGGCCAAGGGTGCTTACGAGGCGGTGGGAGAAGACATTAACGGCAAGTGTCTTGATGTCATCAGGGGTGGCGTAGTCTCTGCCCCTGACAATAGCATGGGCCTGAGCGCTTCTGTACAGGGTCTTTGACCCGCGGGGGCTTACGCCGAGCTTTATCTCCTTACGATTTCTCGTGGCACGAGTTATGGCGAGTATATAATTTACAAGGTCATTATCTACAGTAACAGAAGAGGCTGCTCTCTGCATCTCGATAATATCCGAGGCGTCTACAACGGGGTTAAGGGAATTTAAGACATTAGGTTCACCGGAAGAGATGATAATACGTTTCTCAGTCTCCTCATCAGGGTAGCCTATCTGCACAGAGAGGGCGAACCTGTCAAGCTGCGACTCTGGCAGTGGAAAGGTGCCGGAAAAATCCACGGGATTCTGCGTGGCAAGGAGCATAAAGGGCTCTGGAAGGAGATGAGTAACTCCGTCCACTGAGACCTGACGCTCACTCATAGCCTCAAGCAGCGCGCTCTGCGTCTTTGGAGTAGCGCGGTTTATCTCATCAGCAAGGATAAAATTGGCAAATAACGGCCCCTTTCTAAACTGAAAATCCTGCTCTGCCTGATTGAAGATAGTGACACCGACTACATCAGAGGGAAGCAGGTCGGAGGTAAACTGAATACGCTGAAAGGCGCAGTTAATGCTTCTGGCAAGGCCGTGGGCGAGGGTAGTCTTTCCCACGCCGGGAACGTCCTCAATGAGCAGATCACCCCTTGAGAGTAAGGCCGTAAGGGCAATATCAATGATATGCTCTTTGCCAAGCAGTACCTTCTCAAGGTTCTCTCTTAAAGCCTTCACCTGTGCGTAAACTCTGGAGAAGTCCATAGCTTGCGATTATAGCAGTTATTGCCCCTTTTCGTCAACACAATATAGCACATGCCATATTTTTAAATGAGGTGAGACCTCAGACCGTCTTATCCGTAACTACTGGCAGGGTAATTGCATATTTAGAGCTTTGGAAGTTTTTATTCTCTATCGTGTTGAAACATTATGAGATTTTGCCAAAAAAAATAAAAGATTAATATAATTATTATACTCAATTTTACGTAAAAACCGTGAATAATGCTTAACATACTCCTTGCCATAGGCGCCCCTGAAAAAGGTCTATCAGCGGCCCTTCAGGGGCACAAAGTACGCACCCTCTCGAAAAACGAGGACGCGGCCAATGCCCTTACTCGCGATTCCTGCGACATTGCCATTATAGAGGGCGGTCTAAAGGAGCTTACTTCTCTTAAGAGACGCGACCCCAGAGTTGAGGTTATCCTCGTTGGCAAGGCCCCTTCTATGGCTATATCTGCCATAAGAGAGGGTGCCTCGGCATTTTTTACGCATCCGCTGCCCCTGAGTTTGCTTAAAGAGACGGTCTTAAAGATAGAGAGACTGAACAGAGTCCGTAAAGAGACAGGTGAGTTGGAGCGTAACCTCCTTGATAAGTACAACTTCGACGGAATTGTAGGAAGAAACACTCACATACTGGATATATTCAGCTTTGTGCGAAGAGTTGGCCCTTATTTTCGAACAATTATCATTCACGGCGAGACAGGCACAGGCAAAGAACTGCTCGCGCGGGCCATTCACTCCGCAAGCCCTATCGCATCAGAACCATTTCTCGCCTTCAACTGCGGCGGCATCGTAGAGACTCTTATTGAATCAGAGCTCTTCGGGTATAAGAAGGGCGCCTTTACAGGGGCCCTTTCTGACAGAAGCGGTCTCTTTGAGAGGGCAGGCGAGGGCACGCTCTTTCTTGACGAGATAGGAGACATGCCCCTTGTCGTACAGCCTCATCTGCTTCGAGTCCTTGAGAGCGGAGAGTACCGGGCACTTGGAGCAGCAGCCTCAAAAAAAGCGGCCTGCAGAATAGTTGCCGCTACAAACAGAGATCTTGGCGAGGAGGTAAAAAAGGGCCGTTTCAGAGAAGACCTTTACTACAGGCTTACGCCAATTACAATCAGCATACCGCCGCTTCGGGAGAGAAAAGACGACATACCGCTATTATTTAGGTACTTTCTCTCTGAATTTTCCAGGCGCACCGGTAAAGAGGTGAGGGGAGTCTCGCGTGGTGCGCAGGAGCTGCTTCTCTCACATGATTGGCCCGGTAATGTGCGTGAGCTGAAAAACACAGTGGAGCGCGCCGCTATGCTCACAGTCGATGCCTTTATTCACCGCGAGGATCTTTTTATGGGAGAAACTTGTGAGTATACAAAAGGCAAAGGCGCAGAATCCCTTGAGAGTGTTATTAGAGAGCATATAAGTAAGACGCTAAAGATATTTGACGGCAATAGGACAAGGGCCGCTGCCATGCTCGGCATTAGCAGACGCGCCCTTATACGTAAGATTGAAAAATACTCCCTCTAAGGACTCTACACCTGATTATCCTGCCATAACGGGCATTTATTTTCGAGAGTTTTCCCTGTAATTAGTCTTTAGATTATTAAAATCAGCGCTATTGGTGAATAAATCCTTGACTCTTTTTTCAGTTCTGATAAGATTAGCAATTCAAAATCCATGCGGGAGTAGCTCAGTTGGTAGAGCGCAACCTTGCCAAGGTTGAGGTCGCGGGTTCGAGACCCGTCTCCCGCTCCAACAAAGTCAGTACAGTCCTCCGAATATAAAAAACCTTTTTTACCCTTATTTTCATAACTCCAAGTAAAATGAAGATAGAAGAAAAAATGGGGCTTTTAAGGGCCTATATTGAGAATAAAGGACTTAAGTTTACACGGCAGCGCGACTATATAGCTCGATGCTTTTTTAGGACTCGTTCTCATATAAGCCTTGATGAGCTCTCAAAGAAGGTGCGTAAAGAGATACCCGCAACGGGTTATGCCACGGTCTACAGGACAATGCGTCTCCTCGCGGACTCAGGCCTTGCCCTTACAAGGCACTTTGGAGACGGGCAGACACGCTACGAGAACCTTCCCTCAACAGGCCATCACGACCACCTTATCTGTCTGAAATGCTCACGAATTGTAGAGTTTCAGAACCAGAGCATAGAAGACCTGCAGAACGATACGGCTAAAGAATACGGTTTTACCGTTATAGACCACAAGCTTGAGCTTTACGGTTATTGCCGAAAATGCACTTAAAGGGCTCTTCCTTTTTTTTAACTTGCAAATGAAATTGAAAGTTATTATCATTTAAAGATGAGTGTGAATAAAAATAATAAGATAAAAGGCGCGCGCGGGCCAGTAGTCCTTGTGGGAAACCCCAATGTAGGTAAATCTGTTATCTTCGGCGCACTTACTGGCAGATATGCCACTGTATCCAACTACCCCGGAACTACTGTGGGCGTCTCCAGAGGGCGGGCACGCCTTGGCGGAGTTGACCTTGAGATTATTGACAGCCCGGGAGTAAACAACCTCGTGCCCGTAAGCGAGGACGAGCGTGTCACAAGAGACATACTGCTCGCAAAGCGGCCTGATTCTGTTATTCACGTCCTTGATTCAAAAAATCTCCAACGAGGCCTGCTTATTACGCTGCAGCTCCTTGAGATGGGGCTTCCCATTGTACTTGTGCTGAATATGTATGACGAGGCCGGCCAACGGGGTATTAAGTTAGACTTGAAAGCCCT
>CAZEBZ010000012.1:0-35288 GCA_964510775.1 uncultured Thermodesulfobacteriota bacterium | reverse complement strand
CAGAACCTTCACCTCCAGCGGCTTCGCTAAGCTTATAGGAGAGAGACTCACAGAGGGCCGAGATATCGCCTTTATCATCGGAGGCTCCTACGGCCTTCATAAGTCTATTATAGAGAAAGCCGACATGGCCCTCTCGCTCTCAGAGATGACAATGCCCCACGAGATGGCGGCACTTGTCCTCGCAGAGCAGATATACAGGGCCTTTACCATCTTAAGGGGCGAACCCTACTCCCATTAAGGGGCAAATAAAAAAAATCAGGGTTAATAGAGGCTTTTTTTGTATAAAGCCTAACTATAGCGATAAAAATATATAAAGGGACTATGAACGTTAAATTTATTTTCTTTCTTGCAATAATCGCCCTCTCCAGTTTTTTTTATCTCTATGTAGAGAACCCCGGAGACATCACCGTTGTCTTAACGAGTGAGTACAGCTACACCCTCCCCCTTGTCCTCGTACTCTTTCTGAGCTTTCTTGTAGGTGTCTGCATGATGGGCCTTGATTCAGTCATCTCCGATACCATGAGGTCAATTAAGGCCAAACGCGCCCGTAAGACCGCCAAGGCCGTTGAAGAGGCGAAAGAGATTTACCGCAAGGGTCTTGAAGAGATGGCACGCGAAAACTTTAAGGTCGCACGAGAGCATATTGAGAAGGCCCTCCTCTCCATACCCGGCGATTTGACCATGACCCTCGCCCTCGCCGATACGTTTATAAGCGAGGGGAACGCCGCCGAGGCCGTTGAGGCGCTGGAGTCGGAATTATTTCATAACCCAACCTCTGTAGTAATACTTACGGCCCTTGGCAAGGCCGCAAAGGCCGCAGGCGAGTACGAGCGTGCCGCACGGGCCTATGAGGAAGTCCTCAAGACAGAAAAAGACAATCACTACGCTCTAAAAGAGCTTCGCGATATAAAGATTAACGAGGGGCTGTGGAGCGAGGCAACGGCACTTGAGGAGCAGCTTGTAGGCGGACATAAAAAGGGCTGGTTCCGCAGCTCCACCGCAGACAACGGCAAACTTCCCGCCCTGCTCTACGAGCAGGCACGAGAGTGCTACGAGACCGAGGAATTGGACAAAGCCGAAGAGATCCTAAAAGAGGCCCTTAAAAAAGACGATACCTTTATCCCTGCTCAGATGCTCTTTGGAGACATCTACTCAAAAAAATATGGAGACTACGAGGCCCTCTCAGTATGGGAGAAGGCATACTCAAGGTCTCCGGGAAGCGCACCCCTTCTCTTTAGGATAGAGGACTATCATATAGCCCAATCAGCGCCTGATAAGATGATAGAATTTTACAACAAGGAGCTGACCTCAAGGCCCGATGACATCAACCTCATTATACTTAGAGCGAGGTTCTACCTAAGGGTTGAGATGATTGAGAATGCCGTAGAAGATCTTGAAAGACTGCAGGCGCAGGGCAAAGATAATTATTACTCGAAAATTCTGCTCGCCACTGCCTGCTCCAGAAAGGGCCGCGACTCCGAGGCAGCAGACCTGCTTGGAAAGGCCATGAACATCGATATACAGCATACCTCCCCATCCTTTACATGCTCGAAATGCTCCACTACCTTTAATAAGTGGTGCGGCAGGTGTTCTTTCTGCTCAGAGTGGAATACCCTGCACATGAACCCCGAGGCAAGATAAGGGCCTTAAACGAGAACTCACACTAAGTAAACAGGCATATAAAACATTGAAAAGACTCTGTCTTATAATCCTTGACGGCTGGGGCATTAACCCCCGTATGGAAGGCAACGCTATCCGTATCGCCTCTACGCCAAACCTCGACTCCTACTACAAGGCATACCCCTGGACAGAGCTCGCCACATCAGGCGTGGCCGTTGGGCTTCCCGAGGGTCAGATGGGAAACTCCGAGGTTGGACACATAACCATGGGCTCCGGCCGTGTTGTAGACCAGGAACTTACGAGGATTACAAAAACCACAAAAGACGGCACGCTGGCCAAAAACCCCGTGCTTACAGAGCTGCTCGCCAAGGTAAAGAGCGCTAAAGGCACTCTCCACTTAGCGGGGCTGCTCTCTGACGGCGGCGTACACAGTCACGAGACCCACCTTTATGCCCTTATAGACATAGCCGCGGAGCAGGGAGTAAAAGACATACGCGTTCACGCCATACTGGATGGCAGAGACACGCCTCCCGATAGCGGTCTGGGCCATATAAAAGCCCTTGAAAACCGCTTGAAAGACTCCGGTGCCGGAAAAATCGCCACTATCTCAGGGCGCTACTACGCAATGGACAGAGACAAACGCTGGGACCGCGTGCAGCTGGCCTATGACGCCATGACCGCTGCCAAGGGCGAAAAAGCCGCCCATGCCATAGGTGCCGTAGAGGCCTCATACGAAAAAGACATAACTGACGAGTTTATGCTGCCTACTCTCATCGAGAATAGCTATAAGCCCTTGTCCGATGGCGACGCTCTGCTCTTCTTTAACTTCAGGGCCGACAGGGCAAGAGAAATCGTCTCGGCATTCGCCGTAAAGGATTTCGACGGTTTCAAAAGAACCGTTATTCCAAAGCTCTCAGCAATCGCCACAATGACGCCATACGAGAAAGACCTTGACGTGCCCGTACTATTTAGCCCCGAGAACCTCAAGAATATCCTCGGCGAGGTACTCTCCCGCGAGGGTATACGTCAGTTCAGGGTTAGCGAGACGGAAAAATACGCCCATATCACATTCTTCTTTAACGGCGGCATAGAGGCACCCTTTAAAGGTGAAGACCGCCTTGTTATACCATCAATAAAAGACGCCGCCACATACGACCTGGTGCCCCATATGAGATCCCTGGAGATCTCCAACGCCGCCGCTGAGAAGATAAAGCACGGTGAGCATTCCTTTTTACTCCTTAATATCGCCAATGGAGACATGGTGGGACACACGGGAAACCTCGAGGCAGCCGTAAAGGCCTGCGAGGCCGTAGACATGGCCGTTGGCAAGGTAGCTGGCACTGCCCTTCATGAGGGCTGGACAGTCATCATCACCTCAGACCACGGCAATGTGGAGCAGATGATAGACGAGCACACAGGCTCTCCATTTACGGCACATATGTCAAGCAAGGTGCCCTTTATAATCCTCGATAAGGAGCCTCGAAAAATCAGACTAAGAAAAGGCGGCGGCCTTAAAGACGTAGCACCCACTGTCCTTAAACTCATGGGAATAAAAAAACCCGCTGAGATGACAGGCGAGGCGCTATTTTAAGGCATGCTCCAGACGGGCTTCATATAAGCAATTAAGTACCTGCAGTCAAAGAGAATTTTTTACGGCCTTTCAAGCACAGGAGGGACCGCTCATGACTTCTGAAAATAAAAAAACCTCATCAGGCTATCTGCAATGTCCGCTATGCGAGGCCGAGGTGGCCATAGACGAAGAAAAGGCGGGAGACCAGATATACTGCTCCTACTGCCAGTGCCCGCTAAGGATAAGAGAGAAAAAAGAAGAGAAATTTCTCACCGAGGATTTTTAACCACTCCCCTTACTTTCTTTTAGAAAAAAGAAAGTAAGACAAAGAAAACCAACGGGGTGAGTATCTTAAGTTTTCTTTAATCAGGACATCTATGCACCGCGTTACAAAGAAAACCGAAATAAAAATACGAACCTCTTATCTTAAAAATACCTGCGATATACTACAAATAACTCTCTTAGAAAAAAAAGTTTTTTAATTAATCTCCGATGCGCGGCAGTCCTAATGCGACTAAAGGCGTTATAGACACTATCTGACATTAAATGGAAGAGTGTTCAGAAAACCAAGAGGGCGATGAATCTTAAGTCTCTTGATCAAGCCATCTATGCACCGCGTTACAAAATAAAAAAAAACAGACTCGCTCTACTCTTAAAAAAAATTATTTTTCTGTGCCCATAGGCGCAGGCCCCATCTGCTGCAGCCCCGCGGCCTTTCCAAGGTAAAGTGCGCTGTTAATAAAACCAATGTGCGTGAAGGCCTGCGGAAAGTTTCCAAGAAAGTCTCCCGTCTCGGCGTCTATCTCCTCGGAAAAAAGCCCAAGATGATTGGCAAAGCCCATAAGTTTCTCAAACATTGCTCTTCCCTCCTCCACCCTGCCAGAGAGCGTCAGGCAATCAATAAGCCAGAATGAACATAATAAAAAAGCGCCCTCCCTGCCCGATAATCCGTCATCACCCTTGTAGCGATGGACAAAGACGCCGTTACCAAGGCCCTTAATAGTGGCCTCTATAGTACTCTGCACGCGGGCATCAGAGAAGGGCAAAAAGCCCACAAGAGGAATAAGCAAGTTAGATGCGTCAAGAGAGTCGCTTCCAAAACTCTGGACAAATGCCCCGGCCTTCTCGCTGTAACCCTCTCTCAGAACCCTCTCTTTAATGGCCTCGGCCTCGCTGCTCCAACGTGTCTTTTCTTCCTCATGACCGAGGCAGTCGCAGAGCTTTACTGCTCTGTCAAGTGCCACCCAGCACATGACCTTTGAGTAGACAAAGTGTCTCTCACCGCCTCGCACCTCCCATATACCGGCGTCTTTATCTCGCCAAACCGTAACGACATAATCGGCGAGAGAACATATAAAGGGCCACTCGCTCTCTCTTAAACCGCCCCCATAGCGCGTAAGCTCGTAAGCCGCGTCAAGGACCTCTCCGTAGACATCAAGCTGACGCTGCCCCGCGGCGCCGTTGCCTATGCGTACAGGGCGAGAGCCCCTGTAGCCGTCAAGGTGGCGAAGCTCCACCTCTTCCAGCTCTCTCTCGCCATGCAGCCCATACATAATCTGAATCTCCGAGGGATGAGAGTGCTTGGAGATAAGACCCTGAAACCAGCCAAGAAAGGCCATGGCCTCTTTTGTGTGACCGAGTGTATTCAAGGCCTGCACAGTAAATGAGGCGTCACGAAGCCAGGCGAATCGATAGTCCCAGTTGCGCTCGCCTCCGATTACCTCAGGCAGAGAGGCCGTTGCCGCGGCGGCAACAGAGCCAGTGTGACGATGGGTAAGGAGTTTCAGCGTAATAGCCGAGCGCACCACCATATCATGCCAGGGCCCTCCGTATATGCAGGGCGCCTCGCCGCACCTGTGCGCCCAGTTATGCCAGGCCAGCACAGTGGAGTCATGCACAGTGTCAGCCTCAATGACCTCGCTAAAATCCTCGTTAAAGGCGAGCAGCAAGACTACCTCCTCACCCTCGCGAAGAACAAAAGAGACCTCGCCGTCAACGCCCTTCACCGTAAAAGAGAGACTTGTTGAGAGCGTAAGAAAGTCACTCTTACCAGAGACCCTTACCCCGCGAGGTTCTACCTCAAGGCTTGTATCCTCGCGGCCAAAGTTAAGAGAAGGCCTGAAGAGAACCTTCAGCTCCACCTCGCCCCTCACCCCGCGAAGCACCCTGTATATAGCCGGACGCTCAAAGCCCTCGCCCTCTTTCGAAAGAGGCATAAAGTCCCTGAGTAAGGCCTCGCCGCTCTTCGTAGTAAAAGCAGTCTCAAGCACGGCCGTGTGTCTCTCATAAGTCTGCGAGGAGGTATACTCGCCGCTTGGGGATATCTGAAAGATACCGCCCTTCTTATCATCAAGTATGGAGAAAAATAGAGCTGGAGAATCAAGGTGCGGTAAAGAGCACCACTCAATGGCTCCGTCCATGCCTACGATGGCACACGAGCCGAGGTTGCCGATTATTCCGTAGTCATTAATCCTCTTGTACATAAGAACCGCCTCCAAGATATATAACCATGCAGTACCTCTTACCTGCCGCCCGATGCTTCAAGCTCAGAACAATCTTAAGACACTCTCTTTACTGAAAAAATTTTTCACCTCAAGGCCGATGCCAAGGTCTTCCACCATAAGGCGGTCGACCTCTATCATCTGCTCCTTTGATATAAGAGGGATAGCTCTGCAGTCTTGAGAGACATTAAGACTTATCTTATCCATGAGTTAAGTCTATCATTGCTTCTTAGGGAGTCAAGGCCCTGCAAATTACCCTCAAAAACGCGCCGTGCCTACTTGTCTGCTTGACCCGCTTATGGGGGTTATGTTAGCCTTAAACGCATGAAAATTCTCATAACAGGCGGAGCGGGTTTTATAGGCTCCACACTTACTGACAGACTTCTGCAAAAGGGCGAGAAGGTCGTTGTTGTAGATAACTTTAACGACTTTTACGACCCTGCCGTAAAGAGAGATAACATTGCAGAGGCCATGAACAACGCCGACTTCAGGCTCTATGAGCTTGATATCCGAGAGGGTAAGAGACTAACGAATGTCTTTGAGGCGGAGTCTCCCGATGCTGTCTGCCACATTGCGGCACGCGCCGGCGTAAGGCCGAGCATAGACGACCCCGTTCTTTACGAAGAGGTCAACTCCATGGGCACGCTCAACGTCCTTGAGGCCTCAAAGACAGCAGGAGTAAAAAACCTCGTCTGCGCCTCATCTTCATCAGTCTACGGCTTAAATAGCAAGATCCCCTTCTCTGAGGACGACCCCCTTGAGGGGCCCATCTCGCCATACGCCGCCACAAAAAGGGCGAACGAGCTCATGTGCTACACATACTCCCATCTCTACAAGCTGCCCATTACGTGCATGAGATTTTTTACCGTATACGGCGAGCGCGGCAGGCCCGATATGGCTGTAGCAAAATTTACAAAACTTATTAGCGAGGGTAAGGCAATACCCCTTTACGGCGACGGCTCGGCCATACGGGACTTTACCTATATCGGAGACATCATCGACGGCCTCACGGCCTCACTATACAAGCCCTTCCCATACGAGATAATAAACCTCGGGGGCTCAAGAACAGTAGAGGTAAATAAACTTATCTCACTTATTGAGCAAAACCTCGGCAAAAAAGCCATTATCGACTATCTGCCCCCCTTTGCAGGAGACGTGCCCATTACCTCGGCAGATACATCTAAGGCCGAGAGGCTCCTGGGATTTACCCCTAAGGTCTCTATAGAAGAGGGCATAGAGCGCTACGTCAGATGGTTTCTGAATGGAACCGCCTCAAATAAAGAGAAGGTTAAGTAAAGAATGAAAAAAATCTTCATTAAAGACATAAAAGAGCGTGACAGGGTAAAAGACGTATTTCTTGTGGCGAGAAAAGACATTGGCATAAGCAAGGCGGGAAAACCCTACCTTAACCTTCGCTTCATGGACTCATCAGGGGCCATTGACGCCCGTGCATGGGATAACGCCGAGGCCCTTGCCAAGGGCTTTGAGACAGGCGATATAGTACTGGCTCGAGGATACGCCCTCTCCTACAGAGGCGTAATTCAGCTTAATATCGCGGCAATAGAAAAGATACCCGAGAGCGAGTCCTCTCCCGCGGATTTTCTCCCCTCTTCACGCTTTAAGCCTGAGGAGATGATGGAGAGGCTTGATAAAATTATCGAGTCTATGGATAACCCCGCTGTAAAGGCACTCATGAAGGGTATTTTCCAAGACCCTGATGTAAGAAAGAGGTTTCAGACAGCGCCTGCCGCCAAGGCCATGCACCACGCCTTTATCGGAGGCCTTATCGAGCACGTACTCTCTATCTGCTCCATCGTAGACTTTGTCGTAGAGCACTACAGCGGCGACCTTGAGATAAACAGAGATATACTCCTCTCAGGAGCCATACTCCATGATATTGGGAAGATATACGAGCTATCCTACGCCAGCGCCTTTGACTACACTGACGAGGGGAAGCTCATCGGTCACATCACCATAGGCGTAGAGCTTATAAATAAGAAGGCCGCCGCCATACCGGACTTTCCCCAAGACATACTCATGGCCATAAAACACCTCATTCTCAGCCACCACGGAGTACTTGAGTACGGCTCTCCAAAGAGGCCAAAGATGGCCGAGGCCGTTGTACTCGCCTTTCTTGATGATATGGATGCAAAGGTTGCGGCGCTGCGTGTAATGACAGAGGACTGCGAGGAAGGAGCCAACTGGACGCCTTATCAGAGAATGTTCGAGAGGCCCATCTACACAGGGCTCATGGGGGCAACGGCTGCAGAAGAACCAATTACTGAAGAAAAAGAAAGAGAGTCTGAAGATAATAACAAAAAACTCGACCTAAGCTCCCTCGGAGACCTGGGGCTCTTTAAGGGCGGCGGCTGAGAAAGGCATTTAACAGAGCGATGCTATAGAGAGGCAAAAGAGGCCAACTCATAAAGGTAGCTTAAATTAAACCTCTCCTCCTCACCTATGGGGGCTAACCTACATATAATGTGAGAGATAAGCACACCGCAGGGACTACTCCCCCTTTTTATCCGTCACCTCTGGGCTGCATACAGGGCAAAAATCCTCCCCTGCATCAAGGGGGCATTCATGACCGCACTCGGGGCAGCAGACACACTCATCTTCAGGTTTACCGCAGAGTTCACAGGTCTTTTCCATCTTATCTCCCTCACTCTTTAGATTAACATCTACTTACTTGAAGTATATCCCTACTTTGACGGCCTGTAAAGGCGAGGCGGTCTCTCAAGAGCTCTCTAAAAGATGAAGGGCTGATGATTCTTTTTTAAAAGGCGTTGTTGCCATAATGGGCCTTTTTGTGCTTTAATATAAAAGTATATGTACTCAACTAATCCGCCCCGTGGCTATGTTGATGTATCTTAGCCGGCGGGGTTTAATGTTTACGAGGAGTCCCTATTGAGAGCCTTAGTTTTCCTGCTCTTCTTTGCCTCAGGCATAGCGGCGCTTGCCTATCAGATGGTCTGGACAAAGCTGCTAACCCTTATCTTCGGCGTGACCTTTCTTGCAGTAAGCACAGTGCTCACCTGTTTTTTCGGGGGGCTGGCGCTTGGAAGTTTCTTAGGCGGAAGGTGGATAGAGAAACATAAAAACGGTTTTTACTGGTACGGCACGGCAGAGATACTCGTCGGCGTATACGCCCTCTTCTTTGGTCTGCTTCTATCCCTTAACAACAGCGCCTACGTATATCTCGCCCAGACCTTTGCATCGGGCTTTGCAGGGCTCACGCTTATAAAATTTATCCTCTCGGCCCTGCTGCTCATCATTCCAACTACGCTTATGGGCGCTACGCTCCCAATACTCAGTAAGACACTGGCGCGCGGCACATCTACATTTGCCTGGGATATTGGAGGACTTTACACCGTAAACACACTTGGCGCCGTAACAGGGGCCGTTCTTACGGCCTTTGTCTTCATACCCTCATTCGGCCTTAGCGCCATACTCTACGGCGCCGGTATCCTTAACTTCATCATAGGCATCTCGGCTATACTTGCGGGAAGATCCGTATCAAGAGAGAGTCTTGAGGCGGCTGAACCACTTCGGGCGCCGCCGCTCTCCACAAGTAAAAGGGAGATGGCAGACAAGGGACTGCCCAGAGGCTTTAACGCCCTCATACTATGGGGCTTCGCCCTCTCTGGCTTTACGGGGTTATGTTACGAGGTCGTCTGGACGCGCGTACTGGGATTTATGCTAACGGGCACTGTATACGCCTTTGCCGTTGTCCTCGCCGTATTCCTTACGGGAATTGCCACAGGCAGCTTTGTGCTCTCATTATTTCTCGATAAGATCAAGAGCCGCAGCACAGTTATCTATATCTTCTCAATCGTAGAGATACTCATAGGGCTAACCTCCATCGCCCTTATTATCCTCTACGACAAGCTGCCCTCCATGGGATTTTACAGCAGCCTTACAACGACACCGGACTGGGCCAAATTCGTATACCTCAACTTCTTTACTGCCTTTATAACCCTCTTTATCCCCACATTTCTCTTTGGCGCCACCTTTCCCCTTATATGCAAGGCCTATGACTGGGGCGCCAAGAGCGTTGGTGAAAAAATCGGCAATATCTACTCACTTAATACCGTTGGCGGCATACTGGGCTCTTTTATAGGCGGCTTTGTCTTCATACCCTTTATCGGCATGCAGAACGCCATTGTCCTCACAGGGGCTCTTAATATCTTAATAGGACTCCTTACGGCCGTCTTCAACCCCAGAGGTGTAAAATCTGCAAGGTACGCCATACCAGCCGTGGGCGTAGGCGTAATGATCCTTCTCATACTGGCCCTTCCGGCGAACATGCCCCTTAGCCTCCATAAGTCCCTTCTTCACCGCGGTGAGAAGATTCTCTTTTACACCGAGGGGGCTACGGCAACGGTTATGATAGCCGAGCGCACCGGAGCGGGCCTTGAGAGCTCCAACAAGAGGCTCTGGGTAAACGGCAACCGCGCGACTGCCGCCTATTACGAGGGGCTGCAGATAAACAGGTTTCAGGGCGTACTGCCAATGGCCATACACCCCAACCCAAAAGACGTGCTTGTAATATGCTTTGGCTCCGGCACAACATTTGGCACCCTTAGCCAATTTCCCGTTACAAAGGTTGATAACGTAGAGATTGCGCGGGCCGTAATAAAGGGCGCCTCTTACTTTAAAGACGCCAATATGGACGTACTCAATAACCCTGTCTCAAGGATAAACATAGACGACGGCAGGAGCTTTCTTGCCGTAACAAAGAAAAAATTCGACGTTATTACTGAAGAACCCATGCACCCGGCCCTCGCAGGCGTAGTGAACCTTTACACAAAAGAATACTACGAGCTTGCGAAATCCCATCTTAAAAAAGACGGTATCATGTCGCAGTGGATACCCCTGTACAACCTCTCCGTAGAAGACGTCCGCCTAATGGTGCGCACCTTTCAGTCCGTCTTTCCACATACGTCCATCTGGCTCGCTAACGCCGATATATTCATGATAGGCTCCCCGCAAGAGCTTAACGTGAACTATGAGACCATTAAGGCAAAGCTGAACATGCCGGCTATTAAGCGCCTGCTCACCGACATTGACCTTGAAGACCCAGTGGAGTTTATGACGACTTTTCTTATGAATGAGAAGATGGTAAGTAAGTACTCAGGCCAGGGCGAGGTTATGTCTGATAACAAGCCCGTAGTGGAGTTCACGGGCCCAAAGAGCCTGCATCTAAATACCATCTCTCCGAATATCGCCGAGCTAATCCGTTACAGAGAGCCCGTCTCCCCATACCTCACTCTCTCACCAGAAGACGATACTGAGAGCACCAGCACTGATTTTAGAAAAAAATACTTTGCCGTAAGGCTGAACCTCATCGGCAGGGCATACTTTGCCGATGCCAACTACTCTGAGGCCGCCCGCTACTTTAAAGAGGCCCTCAAGATAGACCCCACGGACAGAAACAGCCTTCACTATAAGAGAAAACTAAAGTTTTATTGATTTTTTTTATTATGCCCGTGCAGACTCTGCAAAAGCAGGCAAGTCCCGACAATGAGGCTGGTTTATTGGGCTAAGCAGGCACAGCGCCTCGCCCTATTTACGGCAGAATACAGCAACGGTCACTACCCTCTACCATCAGAACTTCCCGTGATGAATACGCTCCTTAACACGGTCGACCCTCTCGGCGAGACCAAAGACCTCGCCAAGAGGCTTTGCGAGGCGGTGCCTCGTCTCAGGCTTACTGTATCTAACATAAATCGCGCCAAGTACGGCGACGATAAGGCCGCCGAAGAAATCGTTTATAAGGTCGAACATAGTGTCTGTAAGCCCTTTCTGGGCGTGTTTTCCAAAGGTCACGTCCACAAGAAACTCACCTATCTCCCAGAGAGCGCCCATGGCCATGGCAAAGCAGAAGGTCATGAGCATAATCATGGGCAGCGTAAGACGCAGCTTTCTTGAGTAATGGAGGCTGTAGACTACGACAAAGGCGATTATGGCTATAACTCCGCTGCCGTAGACATGAAGGAGCTTATCCCATATCCAGTATTTATTATAAAACTCAAGGCCCTCGCCGAGAAAGGTATGAAGAAAGAGAGAGAGAGTGACAAGTAGGTCGAGCTCAAAGGGCAGGGAAATATTGTAGTTTCTCTCCACAACGCTGGGCACAAGAGAGGCGACTACGGCTACAAGAATAAGAGTAGCGAAGACATAACCGCCTCTGTAAAATTCAAGGGGTATCATAGCCACCATGAGGAATTTCATCACCCATGAGAGCCCCGTGGATATGTAGACCTTTCGCCAGTTTCTAAAGCGTATCATCGCCGCACAATCCTTTAAATCTTTGCTTATAATATACTGGATTTACGAAGAGATGTGAACGTAAAAGCAGGAAAAAGCGGGATTAACGGGGGTAAAAATGGAGTTCAATCAGCGGGGCTAATAAGAATATAAAAAAAATAAGCTGCAAAGACATACCTCACACTGACTTCATTTATCGCTGCCGCAGGACTCCTCAATCCAGGCAAGGTACTTATCCGAGCCGGCGGTGATCTCAACTGCAACCACCTCGGGCACATCGTAGCTGTGCAGCTCTACAACACGCTCCTTGAAACGCTCAAAGAGGCCCTCTGTGGTCTTGAATATACAGAGAACCTCACTCTCGCGGCAGAGCTCTCCTCTCCACCTGTATATAGACTCCACTGCGGGCACTATATTACAGCAGGCGGCAAGAGACTGGGAGACGACTGCATCGGCGATGCTTCGAGCCTCTTCCAGAGAGCACACTGAGACAAATGCGATTATGTAAGAGCTCTTATTCCCCCCCATGAAGAAGCCTCTCTATCTTTTTTCTCATATTATCACTGTGCGTTCCAGGCCAATACACCCGTGCGCAGCCGCGGCAGGTAGCAAAATTATGCTGCGAACTTAATACATAAGGCGGTACGCGGTCCCTGATAGATTCACCCGCAGCACTATCAAGAGGCAAGTTGCACCTCAGACACCTTGAAAAAAAAAGGGCTCTATCAGGCTTAAATCGCCTTGTCACCTCAATGAGCTGTGCATCAAGGTGGTCGTCATGAACAAAAAATACCTTACCGCGAAGTTTTTTCCTATTTATAAGCCCTCTATCGCGAGTAAGAATTATCCTCGCCTCAGAGAGGGCCAAATCTATTAGTAGATCATCATCTATATCTCTCACATAACGCACATCCATGCCCATGACACGGAGCCACGTGGCAAGACGTCCAAGCATGGCATCACAGAAAAACCTCAGAGATGAAGTAGACTCCCTCACCGCCTAACCGAAAAAGACCTCGGCTACCTTGAATAGCTCCATATCAACGGTCTTATTCGTGCCCGTAGCCACATCTAAGGGTACCTCTACTATATCACCTCCCTGCAGGGCCGCCATATTACCGAAGCTGCCGTCTCTCACCATCTCAATGGCCTTTACGCCGTAACGCGTTGCCAGCACTCTGTCATTGGCCGTTGGTGAGCCGCCGCGCTGCAGGTGGCCAAGCACTACATAACGCGTCTCAATGCCCGTCTTCTCCTCAATCTGACCGGCCACATACTCACCTATTCCGCCGAGCCTTACGTGGCCAAAGGCATCAACCCCCTTCTGCTGCGTAACTACTCCATCTGCCCCGCTGGGATAAGCCCCCTCGGCAACTACAACAATACTCGATGTCTTACCGGCTCTCTCTCTGCTCTTCTTATCCACATGTGCGCAGACCTCGTCCATATCAAAGGGTTTTTCAGGTATGAGTATGGCGTCGGCGCTGCCGGCCATGCCGCCGTGAAGGGCAATCCACCCGGCGTTACGCCCCATTACCTCCACTACCATAGCCCTGTGATGAGACTCCGCCGTAGTATGCAAGCGGTCAATAGCATCGGCCACTATAGAGACTGCCGTATCAAAACCAAAAGTCGTATCCGTACCTGTAAGGTCGTTATCAATAGTCTTTGGCACACCAATGGTCTTAATGCCCTTATCAAAGAGCTTTGAGGCAACGCCAAGCGTATCATCGCCGCCGATGCAGACAAGGGCGTCTATGGAGAGGGCCTTCAGGGTAGCTATAACTTTATCAACATCACCCTCGTGCTTAAAGGGGTTTGTACGCGAGGTGCCAAGTATTGTGCCTCCCATGGGTAAGATAGCGGAGACCTCTACCCTACCAAGCTCCATGGTTATTGACTCCACAAGGCCCTTCCATCCATCGCGTATACCTACAAACTCATAACCTAACTGAAGCCCCCGTGTAACAACGCCTCTTATGACGGCATTAAGCCCCGGGCAGTCTCCACCGCCGGTAAGCACTCCAACCTTCATCTTCTCACCTCCGTCTACAATTAAATGAATTAACAATATGACTTAAATACTCTGATATGACGCAGACAAACATCAATCTTCCTTAAATATCGGCAGCAGCACAGTAAAGGCCGTACCTGCACCCCTGGTACTCTTCGCGGATATGACACCGCCGTAGGTCTCTGCTATCTCCCTGCAGATGCTAAGGCCAAGGCCCGCGCCCCCTGCCTCACGTGAGCGCGCCTCATCTACGCGGTAGAACCTGTCGAATATATGAGGCAGATCTTCTCCCTTAATCCCAACTCCCGTGTCCTGCACCATAAAGAGGGCCTTATCACCCTCTCTGCTTACAGAGAGGCGAACCTCGCCGCCTCTGCCTGTATACTTTATAGCATTGTCAATGAGGTTATAAAAGAGCTGCCCGATCCGAAGCGGGTCGGCCTCTACTACGGCGCGTTCATTCTTAACTACCTTGAGGCTTACGCCTCTATCAAGAGCAAAGCGCCTAAAGTGGTCAAAGCGCTCCATAAGTACTATCTCCAGATGAACGGCCTCAAGGGTTACGGCCTCCTTCTCAACACCTATCTTCGTGAGGTCGAGTAGATTTTTTACTATACTGCTCATCCTCTCAACCTCCTCAAGGCTGCTCTCAATAACCTCACGCATCATCTCTGCGTCGGCGGCGCCGCGCAGCGCTATCTCCATCTCTCCCTTTAATATAGTAAGTGGCGTCTTTAACTCATGAGAGGCGTCGGCGCTGAACTGTTTTATCTGCATGAAAGAATCTTCAAGACGCTCTATCATCTCATTTACCGTAATAGCGAGCTTGCCTATCTCATCACCTCTGTTATCTACCTCAATACGCTCGTTAAGGTTCTCGGCGCCAATCCGCCTTGCTGTTGCCGTAATAGCGGCAACAGGCCCAAGGGCCTTCCTGGCCAGAAACCAGCCTATTACGGCGGCTATAACAAGTGAGGCGGCGGCGCCGATGATAAAGATATAAAAAAGAGAACGGAAGACCTCCTCCATGAGCTCCAGTGATGAAGCTACCTGCACGATTGCCACAAGCCCGCGGCCCTTGAGGATAACGGGCTTGGTAATCATCCTTACGGAGAACCGCCCCCTTTTCTTAACTGTCTCAAAGGTGGATATACCCTTTAGGGCGTTAGCGTAACTCTCTTTATCAAGGGGAAGAGTAAGCTTACCAAGCCCTGATGATACAGCTACCACCTTGCCGTGAGGCTCAAGCACCTGAATGTGATTACCAGAGGTTCTGATACCGAAGAACCTCTCGAGCATGATAGCAAAATCACCGGGTAAAAAGAGCTGACCACGGGGATTAATAACCGTATGGGGAAGCATCTCGGCCACAGAGCTTATCTTCGCGTCAATACGTGTTATGAATATGCTGTAAAGGGAGTATGAGAATATAGCGCCCATAGAGATAAGGGTTATCATGAGCAGAGAGACATACCAGAAGGTAAGCCTTGTGCGTATGGAAAATGCCATCATTTGCCCCCGGGCAGCGCCCTTAATAAGACCCCTTTACATGGCCTCTATGCCGGCTATCGTCATGAGCCTCTTTGGAGAAATGATGATTATCTCCTTTCTCTTGATCGAGATAATCCCCTCTTCCTTAAAGCCCTTCAAGAGCCTTATAGAGGTCTCCTGCGTTATACCAAGCAGCTCGGCAATCTCAAGGCGCGAGAGCGTAAGATTAAGCCTTATGCGCCCATCACCTGCGTCTACACCATACTCACCGGCAAGGGTAGCGAGAAGATGTGCCATCTTCTCGCGCGCATTAAGAAGCCCCAAGTTACCTATGCGGCCGTAGGCCTCATTAAGCTCACGGCCAAGAGAGAGGATGAGTTTTCTGGCAAGGTTGCTGTCTCTGTCTATGATAGTGAAAAAATCATCTTTTTTTATATAACAGAGATCGCAGTCCTCCATGACAATGGCCGTATTGGTATAGGTATCGCCGCCGTAAAATATCTCAAACCCCAGAATGTCTCCGGGGTTGAGTATCTTTATTATCTGCTCCTTACCCTTTAACGAGCCGCGAAGCAGTTTCACTCTGCCCGTACGCACCACATATAACCCCTCAACTGCGTCTCCCTCAAGAAAGATAACATCTCTCTTACTATAGGTATACGAGATGATTACGTCCTTAAAAGCAGAGAGCTGACCCTCAGAAAGATCCGTAAAGAGGGTATTCTCTTTTATAAGACACTGACATAAGGCGCAATAATTTTCAGATTGAGAATGGGAATCCATATCAACTCATTAAGATTAAAGGGTTTTTTAATATCATAGCAGCCTTTGACCAAGAACTTAAACTCTTAGTTTTTTTAATCACAACGGCCTTTGGCCGACAAATTAACCTTTTTTATAAGGCCATTATAGCAGAACCAAACCCTCATATAAAGCCCTGGAATAAAGAGACCAAGACCACGACAGGGCTTAAAAAAAACTCTCAATTCCCTCACTTACAGTACTAACGCCTTTAAGGATCATACCAGTAGGCGCCTTGAGGCCTTTAAGATTGCCGCGCGGAAGTATACAGCGCGTAAAACCCAGTTTTGCGGCCTCGGCCACCCTCTGCGCGGGCCTGCCTACGGCTCTAACCTCACCGGTAAGGCCTACCTCGCCAAAGACCACTGTCTTTGCCTCAAGAGGTTTGTCGAGGTAATTAGATGTGACTGAGGCGATAATGGCAAGGTCGGCGGCAGGCTCAGTAAGGCGTATTCCACCTGCTACCTTAACGAATATATCTGAGTTATTAAGCACAAGGGCCGCCTTTTTTTCCAGCACCGCCGCGAGTATCATAACCCTGTTATAATCCACGCCTACGATAGTTCTTCTCGGTACGCCAAAATTTGTCGGGCATACAAGAGACTGCACCTCTACGAGTATGGTGCGCGTGCCCTCAATGCTTGGCACAACGGCGGAGCCCGTAGCGCCAAGGGGCCTCTCGGCCAAAAAGACCTCCGATGGGTTAAGCACCTCCTTTAAGCCCGCCTCTGTCATCTCAAAGATACCTGTCTCCATAATGGAGCCAAAACGGTTCTTTACGGCTCGAAGCAGACGATACAGATGGTCTTTGTCGCCCTCGAAGTAGAGTACCGTATCTACCATGTGTTCAAGAGTCTTTGGCCCCGCTATAAAACCCTCTTTTGTTACGTGCCCTATAAGAAAGAGCGTCGCATCCATGCTCTTGGCCCTCGTTATGAGCCGTGCAGACGTCTCTCGAAGCTGTGTTAATGAACCAGGAGAAGCCTCACACTCGGCGGTAAAGAGGGTCTGCACAGAGTCTATTACTATGGCCCCGGGATTTATATTTTTTATTACATCAAAGACTTTCTCAAGGCACGTCTCTGCAACTACGAGCAATCTCTCTGAGGCCACACCGAGCCTCTGCGCCCTCATTCCAATCTGACGAAGAGATTCCTCTCCTGTAATATAAAGAACCGTACCACCTCGATCACAGAAGCTGCCCATGGCCTCAAGTATGAGTGTGGATTTACCTATGCCCGGCTCTCCGCCGATAAGCACGGCTCCGCCCGGCACCATGCCTCCGCCAAGAACTCTATCAAACTCAGCCGTACCTGTAAGTATGCGAAAGACATCCGTATTATTAAGCTCAGAGACAGGCAGCGCCGTGGCCTCACGGGATAAAAGCCCTGAGACGCTCCTGCCAGAAGGGGCCTTCTCCTCAATAAAAGAGTTCCACGACGAGCAGCCCGGGCACCTGCCGAGCCATTTTGTAGAAGTATGCCCGCAGGACTGACAACTGTATTGAATCCTTTTTTTTCTACTCATGTGAATATAAACTCACCAGGTCTGTACTCAGACACTTGAAGGGTTACGAAAAGATAGAGGGGTTACACCTTGCTTTAAGTGAATTAAATACCCTAAAACATGGGAAAATTAGTATAAGATTGACAAAAAAAGCTGTTTTGTTATGATAAGTTGAAAATAAGGGACTCATGGGACATTAAAATGAATACTGGTACCACGACTCCAACATCAATACTAAATGAACTTGGCAAGGCTGTCAAGATGCACAACTTCTACCCATCGGGGCACCCTCAATTTGATACGGCCATGGGTAAGTGCTTTGAACATATAAAGCACTGGCTTGACGACAATGGTGCGATTAAATTCTCAATAACTCACAGGGGTTTTAAGTGCGGCTCTGATAGCATAGGGCTTGGCTCGAAAGATATTGGCGATCTTGCTAAAAAGTTTTTTATCAGAAAGATCAAGGAGTTGGAGATAACCACACGGCTAAGTTGTGATGATGTAAAAGAACTCGTGGATATACTGCGCCTTGAGCCCAAGGAGATCTCAGCCGCCGGAGGCATAGAGGAGTTATTCGCCGCCAGAGGCGTCGATGGGCTGCTCCTTAACGAGATGCGCTACGAGGGACTTAAAGAACTAAAGGCCAAGCTTCAGCATCAGCAGCTCAAAATATCTGAGGAGATGACCCTCGATGACGAGAACGAGCTCGAAGAAATAGCCGAAGAGGAAAACAACGAAGAGGAGATTGGAGAGCAAGACGATGAGAATGAGGCCGTTGATGAGAGCCTCATGGAGATGGTCGAGAAGATAAAGACAGAAGATGACCTTCTAAAATTCAACGACCTCTCTGTAAGAATTGTCGAACGCTGCGCTGCCCTTATGGCCGTTAACGCCCTGGACGAGGTACTGCCGGCTATATTTATATTCCTTGAGCTTACTAACCCCGAAGACCGCCGAGGAAGAGACTTCAACTCCATGGCAAAGACTCAGCTCAGGTCCCTTCTTGAGGCCCCCGCCCTCCTGCGGCGCCTCGCAGAGAGAGTGGGAAGTAAAGATGAGATAAAGCGTGAGGCCATAGAGCAATGCCTCCTAATCGCCGAGGATACATCTCTAGTTATCAATATCCTACTTGATGATGCCGTACAGGCCGCTGAGGCCACAGTACGGAGAAATTTATTCAACACCCTCAAACTCTTCAAAAAAAAGCTGCTTCCATTCATTGAAGAGAGGATAAAGAGCGGCGTATGGTACGAGGTACGTCAGATGGCAGCTCTGCTTGGAGAGATTGGTGATCCTGATAACCTTCCGCTGCTTAAAGAAATTTACGGCGCTGATGATGTAAAGATAAAAAAAGAGGCCCTTAAGAGCCTTGCAAGAATACCATCGGTAGAGGCGGCCGCCTTTCTCTCAGAGGCCCTTGGAGAAGACGACGCCTCACTTGTGTGCCAGGCCATAGTATCCCTTGGATTTCTTCGCGACTCATCGGCGGTGGATAACATCTCGGAGATAGCACTTAAATGGGAACCCTTTAACAAGACACATAACCTTCAAAAAGAGGCCATAAGGGCACTTGGCAATATTGCCTCACCGGCCTCCTGCCCTGCGCTAACACGAATACTCATGCGAAAATCATGGTTTAGCAAGCAATACAATGAGGAACTACGCAACCTGGCGGCAAAGTCCCTTGGAATGATAGGCGATGATGAGGCCTACAAGGCACTGGAAAAGGCCATGAAGAACAGCGAAGGTACACTATACGATACGTGCAAAAGGGCTATTGAGAGAAAAGACGGAGAAAATTAAAAAATGTTTGGTGACGATATATTAAAAAGCCTTAACAGCGCCCTGAGGGGAACAAAATTATACCCGCCCGCTCATCCCGCGATAAAGTCAAGCGCTGAAAAAACGAGTCTCGTAATGAGTTCCCTCTTAAATGATGTGGACAGCTTTCTTATCGGCCTTGTAGATGGAGCCATTATCTTTGATGACGACCCAATGGCAGATAGCGAGAGGCTTTACCCCGAGCTTATCACAGTCATGAGAGAGAAGAACCTCGCCTCTATTATCTTCGAGCGCGGCCTGAAAGCGGTAGAGATAACCACCCTTATTGAACTACTTACTGGGCCGCCCATTATAGAGCAGAAACTTCGTAACGCCCTCGCAAGAAGCAATGCTACCCATATTAAGATAAAGATGGCCACAGAAGAGGAGGACAACTACCTTGAGGTTTACAACGGTGCCCTTGGGGCCATAGTAAGCGCCATGGACGAGGTAAGAATGGGTAAAATCCCCTCATCAGGGCCCGTCAACAAGGTTACAGACGAGCTCTCTGATGCTGTCCTTGATGACAGAGATGCCATGATAGGCCTTGCCATGATAAAAAACTACGATAACTACCTCTTTAACCACTCCGTAAACGTAGCCATACTCTCAGTCTCACTTGCCGGAGCCATAGGCCTGAGCAAGGCTCAGGTTCACCATATCGGTGTAGGCGCCATGCTCCACGACATTGGAAAGACCGGTGTGGCGGAGCAGATCATACGCAAACCCGGAGGCCTTAGCTCTGAAGAGTGGCAGCAGGTCAAGGCCCATCCTCAGTTAGGAGCCGACATCATAGAGAGAATGGAGGGTATGGACGATGTAATATCCAGCATCGTCTATGAGCACCATATAAAATACGATGAGAGCGGGTATCCTGAAGAACACGGTGAGCTTAACCCCCTTAGCCAGATAATCACTATCTGCGACGCCTACGACGCTCTTACGACTCTGCGCGTCTATCAGAAACCACATAACCCCTCTGAAGCCCTAAAGATAATGCAGAATTTTTCCGGCAAGACCTTTCACCCCGAGTTTCTAAAGACCTTTACAGACATGATAGGTATCTACCCCGTGGGAACGCTTGTGCGTCTCTCCACAAATGATATAGGCGTTGTCACCAAGGTCTCAGATGAGAACCCCGCAAAACCCGTTATAAAAGTAATCGTAGACGCCGCGGGAGATAAGGTAATACCGCCGCGAGTACTTGACCTCTCCACTGAGGCCGATGAAGACTCTGAAATTATCGCCACTGTAAATCCAGCGAGCATTGGTTTCGTCGCCGGAGAGTTTTTCAAGAACGAGGCGGAAGAGGAAAACAAATAAACCTCGACTCGCGCCTATAAGAGCCGGACAAACCGTAACAAAAAACAGCGCACTCAGCCCCCCTCACCCTGAAGACCGCTGCTCCCCTCTGTAAGAGCAGCACCTTCTTTTTTGTGCCCCCCCATACACACCTCACAAGAAAAGCCATAACTTAAAACAAGACACAAAAAAAACCCTCATGTTATGAGGGTTTTAGAATTATTCTTTGAATTTAGCCAAGTTGTAAGACTCAGGAATCCATAACACCGAGGGCCTTTATGGCAGAGGCCCGCATCCTGTGATTACCCTTTGCGGCGAAGTGAAGCATAGCGTCCTCGGCCCTCTTGTCCCCCATAACCCCTATGACATCAATAGCACGCTCTACAACACCAGGGTCCTCACTCTTAAGGGCGTGCATAAGAGGGCCTATAACACGGTTGTCTGTATATCGGCCAATGGCCTCCACGGCGGTTCGCACAACTATTGGACTCTCGTCATCAAGGACATCGACTAAGATAGAGAGAACTCCCTCGTCCTTCATACTGCCGAGTGAGCGAACAGTAGAGGCACGCACATCCTCTGAGGGGTCTTTAAGAGCGCTTGCCAGGACATCGATAATCTTTGGCCCCTTTAACTCGGCAAGGGCATAGACAGTGCGTATCTTATCAAGCATCTCGCCCTCTGTAAGGACTTGAACCATATAGGTCAGGCTTGCGCGCACCTGCAGCCTCTCAAGGGCCTCGGCCGAGAGACGGCGTATCTCAGTATCACTGCTCTGAAGGTCTTTAATAAGTATCTCTTTTCTCTTATCCATCATTGCCATAATATTAATTTTATACCACTTCACTATGTAGTTGCAAGATTTTTTTCGACCAGCCCTTCATCTGCACCACAGCCTCCTCGGCCTGCGCATGCCGTCTATCGCGGCGCTTTCTTATGCCCGTTATAGCGGGAAGAAGACCAAAATTTGCGTTCATAGGCTCAAGGGCACTCTCTCTTGGGGTACTGATAAAAGAGAGCAGCGCGCCTGTCATCGTCGCCGCAGGAGGCGTCACAAGGGGCTGCCCCTTACAAAAGCGCGCCGCGTTAATTCCCGCTATTATTCCGGCAACGCCGCTCTCGCAGTAACCCTCAAGGCCTGTGAGCTGACCTGCGAAGAATAGACCGTCATGGCCGCGAAGCGAGAGTGTACTCTCAAGCACAGCGGGAGAGTTTATATAAGTATTCCTATGGAGTTTACCGTAGCGAACAAACTCTGCGCTCTCAAGGCCAGGTATAAGAGAAAATACCCGAGCCTGCTCGCCAAAGGTAAGGCGCGTCTGAAAACCTACGAGATTATAGAGCGTACCCTCTGTGTTCTCTCTTCTTAGCTGAACAACGCCATAAGGAGCATCTCCCCTTACCTGCTCGCGAAAACCCACGGGACGAAGGGGCCCAAAGGCAAGTGTAGCCGGCCCTCTATCGGCCATGGACTCAATAGGCATACAGCCCTCGAATAAGGCAAGGGGCTCAAAAGAGCGGGGAGTTACACGTTTAGCAGAGGTAAGCTCAGAGACGAATCTCTCGTACTCTTCTTTATTAAGAGGACAATTTATATAATCATCACCGCCCTTACCGTAACGGGAGCCAAAGAAGGCCTTCTCCATATCTATAGACTCTGCGCTTACCACAGGGGATACGGCATCGTAGAAAAAGAGCGAGTCACTGCCGAGCAAGGCCTCTATGGATGCGGCAAAAGGCGCCGAGGTAAGAGGGCCCGTAGCTATAATAAGGGGCCTTTCAGAGGGTATTTCCCTTATCTCCCCTCTAATAATCTTCACACCCATCTTAATAAGTTTTTCCGTAGCAAGACGGGAAAAAGTGGCCCTGTCAACGGCGAGGGCCGCTCCCGCAGGTACGCGGGTCTTCACTGCGATATCCATAATAATAGAGCCAAGCTCACTCATCTCAGCCTTGAGAATGCCCTGAGATGTATCGGCTACAAGTGATTTAAGTGAGTTGGAGCAGACAAGCTCGCCGAGGCCCTCTAAGGTATGGGCCTCGGAATACTTCTCCGGTTTCATCTCGTATAGTGAGACGGCGCAGCCAAGAGACCGTGCCGCAGCTGCGGCCTCAATACCTGCAAGACCTCCGCCTATAATCGTAACCTCTCTTTTTTTCATATTCAGCCTCCCTTTAAGTAAAATATGATAACGTCACAGAGAGAATCAATCAAGGTAAGAGAGAAAGATTTCGATTTACTCCTCTCTTGTATAACGCCCCCTTCTTTGTAGGCCTCTTGATAGAAGGACATTAATATGTTATTTTTTATATATGAAGGACAGAGGTAAAGAACTCGCAAGGGCTCATCTAATTATCGAAGGCCGTGTGCAGGGCGTCTTTTTCAGAGCCAGCACTGTGCGTGTCTCAAGAGAGAACAGTATTAGGGGCTGGGTTAGAAACAAGGCCGGCGGAGCCGTTGAGGCCGTCATTGAAGGTAATAAATCAGCCGTTGAAGAGGTAATAAAGTGGTGCCGCGGCGGCCCTCCCATGGCAAGAGTAGAAGATGTTAAGGTCACATGGGAAGAGTATGAGGGTAAATTTCGGGATTTTTCCCAAAAATAGCAATAAGGCCGCATGGACGCTCTAAACAGTAAACGCGGTGCCTCTATGGTACGGCATAATATATCACAATATGATCAACAGCCTTAACAAAGACGTTAAATACAGAGGCCTTATTCTTGCCCTAATAATTTTATCCGGCCTTGTCTCAGGCTGCGCCCACCCTAACAAAGAGCTTACCTTTCTCTATCCCGGACAATACGCCCTTGACGGCTACGGCACTGATGGCGAGGCCGTTGTCTTTGAGGATAACTCCATTAAAATTAGCGCGGCACAGATAAAGGACGAGAGCGCCCTTGAGTCGCCAATCACAAGAGAGCTGCTTAATTCAGGTTTTATACTTATCAAGATGGAGATAAAAAATAAATCAAGGCGTAAAGCACTTTACGACCCGGCGCTAACGTCGCTTCGCGACAGCAAGATGGGGTATTTTAAACCACTGGACTTTACGGATCTCTATATGCTGAAGATAAAAAAGAATGGAATAAGCTCCCCGCTCTCGGGGGTAGAGAAGATTCTTTACGACCTCGCCGAGAGAGTAGAGCCCGGTGAGGTAAGCTCAAAGATCCTTGTCTTTCACGCACTTACAGAGAAGGCAGAGGAGGCCGAGCTTATAATGAAGAGTATCTACATAGGTAAAGACATCCTTGACCTCACCTTCAACTTCGTACTACAGCCAAGGGGCAAAGAAGAGATAACACCCCCCCCTAATAGAGGCACCCGCCGTACCTGCACCCGCGCTCCCTGTGACTGAGCCAATATTCAGAACAAGGTAACATACAGACGAATTCACTAAGACATCCTCTCTGCCTGCCAGAGTGCGCGCACATATCATGCTCTCAACTTTAGCCATGAAGAGTCATCTCAGGGAATATACTTCTCAATCCTCTTGCCCGCCTCCTCGGCCTTCTCCTTTACCTTTGCGGCCCTCTTTTTCATACCCTGCATCTTCTTCTGAAATTTTTCAACACGCACGGCAGCCTGGTCTGTTTTTTTACTTATGAGGTTAAGATACTCTGCGCCGCCAAAATACACAAAGCACAAGAGCGCGATAATCCCTACTATTATGCCGATAAAAAACTTCGTCATTTCCAACCTCCGAAGATTTTTTTTATAATTAAGAGCTCTTTATCTATTATTAAAATAAGTTATCAGGGCAGCAAAAAAATCTCTACAGCCCAAGGCGCTGCTTTACTGCGAGGGCCTCTTTATATACATCTGTCCTCTTAAGGCCGGATTCTCCTACAGCCGCCTTTACGACTTCCTTTAAGGGTAAGCCTGCAGCAAGCAGCTCCTCTATCATGACCGCCGCCTCAGCCCCCGAGAGAGGCGAACTCACTGTACGAAAGACAAGGGCTACCTCGCCGAGCATAACTCTATCCTCCATCATCGCGAGCACCTCGCTTATAGATCCGCGAAGCACCTCTTCATGAATCTTTGTAAGCTCCCTCGCCACGGCTACAGGCACATCACCGAGAATCTCAAGGGCGTCGGCAAGTGAGGCCTTTAGGCGCCGCGCCGTCTCAAATACCACCGCCGAAGAGGCGGCGCTGCCTCGAAGAGATAGATAAAACCTCTTTCTCTTTGCAGAGGTTCGAGGAGCAAAACCAGAAAAAGAAAAACTATCCATTGAGAACCCCGACACTGAGAGGGCGGTTATTACAGAAGAGGGCCCCGGTACCGCTCGAACAGGCACAGAGGCCTCAAGGCAACGCTCTGTAAGACGAAACCCCGGGTCTGAGACTCCTGGCGTGCCGGCGTCTGAGATAAGTGCGATATCGCAACCCTCAAGAAGTCTCTCCAGAAATTTATGGGCTTTAGCCCCCTCGTTACTCTCAAAACAGCTCTCAAGGGGAGTCTTTATTCCAAGAGCGGAGAATAATTTTCGAGCGACCCTCGTGTCCTCGGCGGCTACAAGAGAGACTTCTTTAAGTACTCTAAGAGCGCGAAGAGTTATATCCTCCATATTGCCGATAGGCGTAGAGACGAGGTAAAGCGTACCGGGCACAGCATTTTGTGTACTCTTTCTCATAATATAAAACTACTTCTTCTTCTCAAAAACATAAGCCGCAGAGAAGGTCATAATTACGGCAAAGACCCCTACAAAGGCTACATCAAGGATAATTGGAAACTCCGGGGTAAGCCTTCCGCCAACGGGCAGAAGTATGTGCTTAAATGAATCCACGCCGTAACTAAGAGGGTTAATAAATGAAAAAACCCTAATGCCCACGGGTATAGCCTTTATGGGAAAGAGGGCTCCGCTAAGAAAAAACATGGGCAGCACTATGAAGTTCATAATTACATTAAATCCCTCAAGAGAGGTGAGAAAAGACGCAACAAAGAGGCCAAGAGAGGTAATGGCCAGGGCCAGCACAGTCATAAGTAGTATCATGGCGAGAAAATCCATTACTCCAACGTCAAGGCCTACAAATGGCGCTACAAATAAGAGGAGTGTACCCTGAAATACGGCGAGCGCCGTACCGCTAAGTAGCTTACCTACGACTATTGTCACACGTGATACGGGACTTACGAGCATCTCGCGCAAAAACCCGAACTCTCTATCCCAGACAACGGATATAGTAGAGAATATAGAGCTGAAGAGTATTGTCATGCCCACGATACCTGGCAGTATGAACTGGATATAATCAGCGCCCTCGCCTACGTCTATGATTTTTGTAAAGCCGGCGCCCACGATAAAGAGCCAGATAAGAGGCCTTACCATGGAGACGATAAATCGTCCGCGCTGGCGAAAAAACCTCTTAAACTCCCTCATTACTATGACGTAAACGGCCTTGTAGGAAAACATCGTCTCACCCTGAATAATTCTCTCTTCTACCTGCCCATGCCCCTTCTGCTGCCCGCACCTCTTCTACCGCCCGCACCAGCCGCAGAGGCGTTCTCTTCTCTTATCTCTCTACCTGTAAGGTCTATGAAGACGTCCTCAAGGCTGGGCCTCTTCAGGCTAACGGAGTATACCTCAACATCAATGGCCTCGAACATACGGGGAATAAATTTTTCTCCCCCTTCCACATTAAAAGACAATCCGCCCTCAGTGGCCTTGGCCTCAACGGCAAACTTCTCCTTAAGCTCCAGCGTTGCCCTCGCGTTATCAGCAGTCTTGAGGTACAGCGTATCGCCTTTCATGGATTTTTTCAGCTCATCAGGAGAGTCGCAGGCAATGATACTGCCGTTATCAATAATGGCGACGCGGCTGCACACATCAGCCTCCTCCATATAATGAGTCGTCATGAAGACGGTATTACCAAACTTTTCTCTTGTCTTCTCTATAAAACCCCAGACATGGTTTCGTGTCTGAGGGTCGAGCCCCAGTGTGGGCTCGTCAAGAAAGAGTACCCGCGGCCTGTGCAGCAGGCCGCGGGCCACCTCAAGCCTTCGCTTCATTCCGCCGGAAAACTCCCTTACAAGGTCGCCTCTCCTGCTTGATAGGCCAACAACCTCAAGTAACTCGTCAATCCTGTCCTTTGTAGTCTTCCTGTCCATGTTGTACATGTAACAGTGAAACTTTAAGTTCTCATATGCCGTAAGCTGATTATCAAGGGTAACTTCCTGAAAGACAAGGCCTATCGACGAGCGCACCGCATGAGGACTCTTCCGGCAGTCAAAACCATTTACCAACACCGAGCCTGAATCAAAACCAAGGAGAGTGCAGAGGATATTGATAGTCGTAGTCTTACCGGCGCCGTTTGGCCCGAGAAAACCAAAGATCTCGCCCTTATAGACATCAAATGAGACGCCGCGAACGGCCTCGGCACCATTATACTTCTTTACAAGGTTAACTACCTTGATTATGGAATTATCTTCACTCATCTGGGAATATGCCGGTTATGGAGAGGATTAAATTTGCAAGACACAGGGCGATACGATAAGACTCCCTGCGGTATATGAATTAGATACACACTTAAGTCGAGGTATCACTTCCAGTTCTAAGAAAAAAACTGAAAGTAGAGCCCACGCCAAGCTCGCTCTTAACTTCAAGTCTGCCGCTGTGACCCTGTATTATGTGCTTCACAATGGCAAGGCCAAGCCCCGTACCGCCAAGGGCGCGGCTTCGGGCCTTATCAACACGGTAGAATCTCTCAAATATCCTTGAAATGTCGTCTGCGGGAATACCTATACCTGTATCAGAAACATCAATACGAACCTCGCCGCCGAGGTTCTCTGCAGTAATAGTGACATACCCTCCCGCAGGGGAGTATTTTATGGCGTTATCAAAGAGGTTTACAACCACCTGCTCAAGCCTGTCCCTGTCTCCCATGACATCTGGCATAACATCTGGCAGCTCGGCCTTGATGATTACCCCCCTGTCCTTGGCGTCTTTAACGCAGCCCTGTACAGTGGCATTAATAAGCTCCTTAATATCCATAGTATCTGAGACAAGAGACAAGGCGCTGGACTCGAGCCTTGAGAGTATTAGCAGATCGTCTATAATCCTCGACATCCTCGTGGCATGACGGTCAATAATCTCAAGAAATTCCCTCTGCTTGTCTTCATCAGTATCGGCATCAAGGAGTGTCTCGGAATAACCCTTAATACTCGCCAGCGGAGTGCGCAGCTCATGGGAGACATTTGCCACAAAATCCTTCTTAATAGTCTCCACTCGTTTTTCCTCAGTAATATCACGGAGAAAAATCAGAAGGCTCCCTGTGCCGTCATCACGCAGCAGCACCATTCGAACATTAAAAAACCTCTCGGCCTCTTCTATCTCTATCTCCTCAGGCGTATCACAGCGGTTATCTATCAAGCAATCTATGGCAGAGAGGAGGGTATGGTTTTTTATTATCTCGTTGATATGCCTGCCCTCAACGGGCGGCTCAAGAGAGAAAGAGCTGACAAAAAAAGGGTTGCAGTACTGAACATGGCCGCGACTCTCAATAACGGCTATGCCCGTATGCATCTCTCTCGCTACGGCTTCAAGAACAAAATTCCTATCCATTCAACGCGGCCTTATCTTTATAACTATCTATATTGTATATGGTAGAGGAAGCTCCTCACATCACAACTACAGGTCACGAGCTACTCTACAAACCTGTATCCAACTCCCCGGACGGTCTCAATGTATTTTTGCGCCTCATGAAGCTTGGAGCGAAGCCGCCGTATATGGGTATCAACAGTACGCTCTGTAACGTAACAGTCCTCGCCCCATACACTGTCAAGAAGCCCGTCTCTTGAGAGCACCCTGCCGCGAGAAGTCATAAGTTTATGGAGGAGTTTGAACTCCTTTGTAGAGAGCTCAACAGGCGCGCCGGCTACGCTTACCCTGTGTCTTGACGTATCAAGAATAATCTCTCCGTGAGAGATAGTCTTTTCATCATCAGATGCAGGCGCCGCGCCAGCCGACCTCTTTAAGACGGCCTTTACCCTTAGTATAAATTCACGGGGGCTAAAAGGTTTTGTAACATAATCCTCAGCTCCAAGCTCAAGACCGACAATTTTGTCTATCTCATCACCCTTGGCCGTAAGCATTATCACAGGGATATCACGCGTATTGTCCTTCTCCTTAAGCTTTTTCAACACATCAGTGCCATCCATATCAGGCAGCATTATATCGAGAACAATAAGTGATGGAGGGGGCGCTGCAGTCATTGCTATCCCAAGGGCTTTTGGGCCGTCTTCTGCCGTAAGCACCTCAAAACCGGCACGTGTCAGTGTATAATCGAGAAGGTTAAGAATATCCTCTTCGTCGTCAACAACGAGTATCTTCTGACCTTTACTCATCTTTTATAAGCTCCTTAACTCGTCTCTCAATATCGTCCCTTATACGCCTCGTCTCATCTATAGGTATACCAAGAGGATCTTCAATTGGCCAGTCGTACTTCTTGCCCTGATAAGAAAGGGGACAAACCTCATCAGCGCTGCAGCAGCCAAGTGTCACGACGATATCGGCCCACTCCAGCATCTGCTCCGTAAGTTGATCTGAGGTCTGTGTGCTGATATCAATACCCTTCTCTCTCATAACCTCTATGGTTGTCGCGTTTACAAAACCGGCGGCGCTTGTTCCTGCGCTTCGCACCTTAACTCTCCCGCCTCCATGAGCAAGGGCGAAGCCCTCGGCCATCTGGCTCCTGCACGTATTACCAACGCAGAGAAAGAGTATTTTTTTAAGTGCTGCCATAAGTACCCCTATCTTATATCAATAATAAATCAACGTAAAAAAACCCTTAATACACAAGGGCCGGAGACTGACTACGTAGAGCTGATTAGCCATTTTCCTAACGCCCTCTCCCCTTCGCAATAAACACACCACTTGACGGGGAATTTCATCACACCCCATAAATGCCCTTAATTTAAGGCGCAGTCAAGTAAAAAAGACAAAACCCGATCCGTTTTTTATACCGAACCGGGTAGTCATCAGATAGTCATGGAGAGACAATAAAGGCCCATCAGCCAATCGCCGGACATGGCCATTATATTACCACTCACCAGTATTTAGAAACTCGTGCATGGAGTTAGCGGCACGCCTGCCGTCACCCATGGCAAGTATAACAGTTGCGCCGCCGCGTACAATATCTCCGCCTGCGAAGACGCCCCTCTTGTTTGTCCTGCCCGTCTCCTGATCGATGATAATAGTACCCCATTTTGTAATCTTCATATCAGGGGCCGAGTCTGGCACAAGGGGGTTGACGTCATTACCAACGCTGATGATGGCGATATCTGCCTCTATGGTAAACTCCGAGCCCTTTATGGCTACGGGACGGCGCCTGCCCGACTCATCAGGCTCGCCAAGCTCCATTTTTACGCACTCTACGGCCGTAAGTTTTCCCTCGTGGTCTCCGATGAAGCGCACGGGGTTTGTAAGGAGCTGGAATTTAAGCCCCTCTTCCTCGCCGTGATGAATCTCCTCGGCCCTTGCCGGCATCTCTTCGCGAGACCGCCTGTAGACGATAGTCACCTCTTCAGGGCCAAGGCGCAGCGCAGTCCTTGAGGCGTCCATAGCCGTATTACCTGCGCCTATTACGACCATGTGCCTGCCAAGAAGCACAGGCGTATCATAATCAGGGAACTGATAGGCCTTCATAAGGTTGACCCTTGTAAGGTACTCGTTGGCAGAGTAGACGCCCACGAGGTTCTCGCCTGGAATATGCATAAGTTTTGGGGCCCCTGCGCCTGTAGCGATAAAGACGGCCTCATAACCATCATCAAGGATTTCATCGATGGTCTCAAGTTTACCGATAACCGCGTTAAGGCGCATCTCCACGCCCATACGCTTCAAGTAATCCACCTCGGCCTCTACAATCTTCTTTGGCAGGCGAAACTCGGGAATTCCGTAAACAAGCACGCCGCCCGGGGTATGAAGGGCCTCGAAGACTGTAACCTTGTGGCCTTTTTTTATCATATCCCCTGCTACTGTAAGCCCCGCCGGGCCGGCGCCCACAACGGCTATCTTCTTACCCGTTGAGGTAGGTATTACAGGCACGGCTACCTCGCCGTGGTCACGCTCAAAATCAGCGGCAAACCTCTCAAGGCGGCCAATGGAGACAGGGTCTCCTTTTCTTCCTACAATACAGACCTTCTCGCACTGGTCTTCCTGCGGGCATACCCTGCCGCATACCGCCGGCAGACCATTAGTCTCCTTGAGCTTATGTGCGGCCTCAAGGAACTTACCCTCGGCTATGAACTTTATAAACCAGGGGATATTGATATTAACGGGACAGCCGCCCACACAGAGTGGCTTCTTACACTGAATACAGCGCTCCGCCTCGGCCATAGCCTGCTCCGGCGTATACCCTATGGGAACCTCGTAAAAATTCCGTACACGCTCTTCAGGAGGCTGCTCGGGCATAGGCGTCTTTGTAGGAGTAAGTTTTTTCTTCTTTGTATCCTTGGGATCCATAAGCGCCTATCCCTCCTCGTAGCATCGTGGACCTTCGTGGTAGGTAAGCTCTTCCATAGCAAGCTTCTCCTCTTTGAAGTAAGTCCTGTTGCGTTTTATAATCTCGTCAAAGTCCACCTCGTGACCATCAAACTCCGGCCCGTCTACACATACGAAACGTGTCTTGCCGCCTACGGTGACCCTGCAGGCGCCGCACATGCCCGTGCCGTCTACCATAATAGGGTTAAGGCTTACAAGGGTATGGACATTAAAAGGTTTTGTCACCTTGCAAACGGCGCGCATCATAGGCAACGGCCCTACGGCGAGGACAAGGTCTATCTTAACTCCCTCATCAAGGAATTTTTGCAACACTTCTGTTACAAAACCATGATGACCGTAGCTCCCGTCATCAGTTGTCACATGAAGCTCGTCGCTCACGGCACGCATCTCATTCTCAAGTATAACAAGCCCATGAGTCCTCGCGCCGATAATGGAAACAATCTTGTTACCGCCTGCCTTCATGGCCTTGGCTATGGGAAGCACGGGGGCCGTGCCTATGCCGCCGCCAATACAGACTACAGTGCCGTACTCCTCTATGTGCGTAGGATGACCAAGGGGGCCGACGGCATCAAGTATGAAGTCGCCCTTGTTCATGCCGCAGAGTACAGAGGTAGATTTACCCACTTCCTGCACAAGGATAGTGATAGTGCCGTCCTCATTGCTGGAGTCCATAATGGTAAAAGGAACTCGCTCGCCGTGTTCATCAGTGCGTATTATTACGAATTGGCCGGCCTTTCGTTTTTTGGCCATACCGGGGGCCTTTATCTTGAAGATATAGACGCCGTGAGAAAGCTCTATCTTCTCAGTTATCTCATACATGAAGGGCTCCTTGACGTTAAGAAAAACCTCGAAATATTAAGTAACGTTTTATTTTAACAGAATAAAGTATTGATGGCAATACACAAAAAACAGTACAGATAAGGGCCAAACCCATATAGAGACCTCATGGGAGGTGTAGCCGAGTGGGGCCTCTATCGGGGTAATGCTACAGAACCTCAAGGTCTATCCAGAACTCTCTGTTACCCTTGGCTCCCTTAACAGGCGACTCCACTACACTCAAGACCGTAAACCCCGAGTCAATGGAGAAGGCCTTAATATCCTCTACGACGGCTCTCTGAACATCGCTGCTTCTTACCACACCGCCCTTTCCCACGTCCTCTCGCGAGGCCTCAAACTGCGGTTTTATAAGGGCAAAGACCCTGCCGCCGCTCTTAATAAAGTCTCTCATCATGGGCAAAACCTTCTTTAGTGATATAAAAGAGAGATCCATCACAGCCAGATCAAGAGGGGCGCCTGTCTCGGAGGCATCAAGGGCGCGTATATTTGTTCCCTCATGAAGAACAACTCTCTTATCAGTTCGAAGCCTCCAGTCAATAATACCCACACCAACATCAACGGCGTGAACGAGAATGGCGCCGCGCTGCAGCAGGCAATCGGTAAAACCTCCCGTTGAGGAGCCCACATCAATGGCGGATAGGCCTTCTGGTGAGAAACCGGTCTCATCAAGAAGCCCCGCCAGTTTCAGACCGCCTCGGCCCACGTAAGGAGACTTTTGCTTTAATATTATCTCCGCATCAGGAGCAACGGCAAAACCCGCCTTATCAACCTTAACTCCCCTCAAAGAGACGCTGCCTGACATGATAATGGCGCGTGCCTTTGAAATGGACTCAGCAAGGCCGCGGGTAAAGAGAAGCTCATCAAGCCTCATCTTCTTGACTCTCTTAGGCGATCGTTCTTTGGTCATATTTTATTATTTATTATAAATACAAGTATGAAGCAGAAAAAAAGAATGGTCAGTAGCGGGCACTAATCGTGAATATATGAAAAAATCATGTCTACGCCCTAAGACGCATCAAGGGCCGCGGCTCTCAGTTGGCAACTACTCTGGGTTTTATCGAGGCGCTTAAAAAGGCCCTTACAGAGTCTTCTATGCCGGCGGCGTCAAGGCCGAGCTGCGCCCGCAGCTCATCTTGAGCGCCATGCTCCACATACTCATCAGGCACTCCCAGCCTCTTAACAGAGCACTCTACAGAGCCCTCTTCAAGGAGCTCAAGCACTGCGCTCCCAAAACCGCCCTGCAGCGCACCTTCCTCAATAGTTACAATCCTTCCCGTACTTGCGGCGAGCCTTGTTATAAGGGACTCATCAAGGGGTTTAACAAAACGGGCGTTCACAACAGCGGCCTTTATGCCGCTCTTTGCAAGGACCGCAGCGGCCTCAAGGGCCGGAGCTACCATTGAGCCCAGGGCAAGCATCGCGACGTCGCTGCCCTCAATAAGAACCTCGGCTGTGCCAGGCTTTATGTATGAAAACTCTTCTCTGCCGTAACCTTCCTCCACCTTACCCCTGGGGTATCTAAGGGCAACGGGAGCGGCGTACTTAACTGCGCTGTATAGCAGGTCTCGCAGCTCAAGGCCGTCTTTTGGCGCCGCCATAATAAGATTAGGCAGACTCCGAAGGAATGATATATCAAAGAGTCCGTGATGAGTCGGGCCGTCCTGACCTACGATACCTGCGCGGTCAAGGGCCATTACAACATGAAGCTTCTGCAGACAGACATCGTGACAGACCTCGTCAAAGGCCCTCTGCAAAAAAGTGGAGTATATGGCTGTTACGGGTACATAACCCTCTCTTGCAAGGCCAGCGGCAAAGGTAAGGGCGTGCTGCTCGGCTATGCCTACATCAAAAAACCTCTCAGGGAACCTCTTCTGAAACTCACTAAGCCCCGTACCGCCGGGCATGGCAGCCGTAATTGCGACAACTTTTTTATTCTTATCGGCAATCTCGATAATCGCCTCGCTAAATACATTTGTATATGAAGTAGAGCTGCTCTTTGGAACGATACCACGCTTTGCATCAAAGGCCCCGACGCCGTGAAACTTAGATGGTTCAAGCTCGGCAGGCGCGTAGCCCTTGCCCTTTTTTGTAAGGACATGAACAAGTACAGGCCCCTTTAAGTCCCTTACGCCCCTTAGTGTATTAATAAGAAGTCCCATATCGTGACCGTCTATAGGGCCGAGATAATTAAAACCGAGCCCCTCAAAGAGCATACCGGGAGTAAGAAAAGAGATAAGAGAGTCCTCGGCCCGCTTGGCGATGCCCATTAAGCGGCCCCCTATCTTGGGAATGGATTCAATAAAACCCTCTACCTCATGCTTGAGTTTCTGGGCGAACTGCCCCGTTATCTTCCGGCTTAAAAAAGATGAGAGAGCGCCCACGTTCTGCGAGATGCTCATCTCGTTATCATTAAGTATGACAACAAGGTCTTTTTTAAGGTGGCCTGCCTGGTTTAAGCCCTCAAATGCAAGTCCAGCCGTAAGGGAGCCGTCACCGATAACGGCAACGACTTTATTAGAGGCGCCGGCGAGGTCACGTGCGGCGGCCATGCCAAGGGCAGCTGAGATAGACGTAGAGGAGTGCCCTACTCCAAAGGCATCGTACTCACTCTCGGAAATTTTCGGAAAACCGCTTACACCGCCCTTTGCGCGAAGAGTAGAAAAGCTCTCCTTCCGCCCTGTAAGTATCTTATGGGCGTAGGCCTGATGCCCCACGTCCCAGACAATCCTGTCGCGCGGTGTATCATATACATAGTGCAGGGCAACGGCAAGGTCTACGGCTCCAAGACTGGACGAGAGATGCCCGCCTGTAGTGGAGACAACCTTTACGATAAGGTCACGCACATCTGCCGAGAGGCTCACCAACTCATCCTTAGTAAGCCCCTTCATGTCCTCAGGTACTGTAATCCTGTCAATTATCTTACTCATGTTAGGAGCTCCAAAAGAGACTAACTCTTTCTTGAAGTTATGAAAGAGGCAATAGATCTTAATGGTTCGGCTTTTTCACCAAAACTATTAAGGGCTTTAATGGCCGCGGCAACTAGCTCATCGGCGCGTGCCT